>DBEI01000064.1:5705-7785 GCA_002294445.1 Patescibacteria group bacterium UBA910 | reverse complement strand
ACCACATCAGTATTTTTTGCTTTCAAACTTCCTTTTTTAATACCTTCTACGAGTTTTTTTGCTTCCTTTACCGTAAAGATATTCATTTTCCAATTACCAATTACAAGTTTTTTCTTTTTTGTTGCCATACCTACCATAGTAACATAAACCAAAACACTTCAAAAAAGGATCAGACCGAGATCGATTGTAACCCTAGCGAATCTCTTCCCAATTTAAAAATTGATACCCACCAGATGGCCCACTTTGAAAAAGTGTATTTGGCAAACCTTTGTCGTACAGCACATTTGCAGTCTGAGAAAGTACGATCTTATACGCAGTAACTTCCTTAAGACTTACACTTTGACTAAGCGTTATCTGACCATGTCCAGCATACGCCACAAGTGCAGCAGCACCTTGATTCATAGATATCGCATCCAATGTACCACCATTTTCTGCACTGTTGTTTTGAGAAATCAAGAACACAAAAGAACCCACTGAGCCGGAATTTTGGAAAATCGTACTTTGTCCCACAGTAATAACACCACTTGTCAGTCTATTGGATGGATTATCCGCAATAATTGCCACATTCAGATTACCGAGACTTGGCAACATACGAACCGTAGGACCGGTTTGAAATGTAATATTACCCGTCACCCAAATAGGGCCAGCAACTGTTAAAATAGCACTTGCACTTTTTACCACTAGATTACAAGCAATCTTTACAGGACCCAACGTCACACTTGAGGTGATAGTATAATCCCCCTTACTATCACATGCGGTAATTACTCCCCCTGTGGCAGCATCATTTTCCCAGCGAGTAACCAAGCTATCTGATATCGGAAGTCCAATGGGAGCTTGATCTGGACTCCCCGGATAAGAAGTACCGTTTACTACAGTAGAAACTTTATTTTGATAAAACGCATCTTTATCTACGATTGTAGATTGCAGTGTACTCCCAATTGTATGTGCGTATACACTCCCTGTAGCATGAATACCATATACAAGACCATTAGACCCAGAAGATATCACATCACCATAAATATAGTTACCATCTCCTATAACAGACCCAGATGAAAACACATTTCCCGAAACAGATGAACTGTTATACAACCTAAAACCTCCTTGACCAGATTGGATACCATAATTAAATGAAACCCCTGTACCAAGCGCTAGAGTTAATTTTATTTTTCTTACACTATCTTGAGAATTTGCTATTGATGTGATTTCTTTACCATCAACAATATCAGCAACCGTAGTAGTAGAAAAACCACGATTGAGGTTCAAAAACTCAGTTGTATTAACGGTCTTGCTACTTTTGAGTCTGTACACTACATCCTCTATCGCACTGTCAGCAAGAAAAAAACTTTCTTTTGATCGTAAGAGATCCGATCCGATACGGACCTGTCGTATGATTGGATTTGCTATGCCAAATATAATCGCTGTAGCTATAAAAGTAAAAAACAATAATGCAGTAAGCATTGCATGACCACTGTTATATTGTGTTGCCATAGATGATTTCATACATTAGACACCTTTCAAAACCACAGTTGTTTGATAATTTTTTTGCCTTGTAATTGAACCGTAAACATATTTTAATGTCATATCAATCTTTACCGCTTCAGAACTTGTGCTCACCAACCGATTAAAGGTAAGGTTGGTTACAGACACTTGTGCCAGGGTAAGTGGACCACTATAGACACCATTCAAATCAACCTGTAAAACATTATTTTTTAGATAAAACCGAGTTGTGGTTGATACCTGACCGTCAACTGAATACAATGCAAGAATCCCTGAAGGGGTATTAAACGAGCTTTGACTTACAACAATATTTTTTGAAAGTCTGATATCACGAGTCATTCGCTCAAGCGACATAAGCGCAGATGTGTCGATTGATCTCTGCATTCTTACTTCTCTATATGTACTATTGAACGAGAGAAGTGTATTGACCACAAAAAACATTACAAGTGACAATATGGCCACATAAATAATCATTTCAATCAGAGAAAAACCTTTTTGTAATGATGTCTTCATGATATTGCTATATATTAGAAATATATGCTGATAAGGTCTTTGTGGTTGTTGCAGACTTAATATACTGAGC
>DBEI01000064.1:0-5336 GCA_002294445.1 Patescibacteria group bacterium UBA910 | reverse complement strand
AACAATCGCCCATCTATATATTGTGGAACAGTGGTTGTTGCCCAGTTTCCATTAGAAAATACGAGGTAATATGTTGTTGTGGTCGACAATGGAGCAATCTGACTTGCCCACCCTCCACTTCGAAAAAATCTCATCACTTCTACACCCTCTTCAAGTAAATATGCGGTCTGTATGTTGTACTGATTATTGAGCGCGTATTGTGTGTATGTATTAAATGAATTAACGATAGCTAATACACCCAACGACACAATCGCCGCACCAATGATTATTTCTATAAGACCAAACCCTTGATTACTTTTCATATACTATATTGATTGTATCAAACCTGTGGGATATATAATGATTGTTTTTACACCCCCTTTTGATGTAGTCAGTGTAAGTGTTCCTGATTGAGTGGTCTCACCTGACAGTTTATTAAACACAACATCAACACCACCAGATACAAGAGATATACCGGAAAGAGTATTACCTGATGTAAACAAGAAAATTTGATTTGTAGTATTTGATGCTGTGTACACACTACCCTTAAACGCAGTCACCGAAGAAGATGCGAAATGAACCCCGTAATCATTTGATCCGTTCGAAGAGATCGCATCATTTCTTGCTTTATAAAGCATAGTCTCAATCAATTCAACATCCTGTGCCACACCTTGAGACGCTCGGTAATCGACAAAAAAGCTAAATGTAACAAAAGAAATTATTGTCACCAGACTTATGACAATAAGTATCTCTATCAAGGTAAAACCTTTTTTGTTTTTATGTTTGCTTTGCATGTTCTCTATTAGAGTCACTAGATCGCATCAGCTAGACTGTATGTCGGAGCCAACATCGAAATAGCAAAAATACCCACTGCAACACCAATAACAATCATGAGCACAGGTTCAATAACCGATGACATATCTTTAGTCTTCTGATCAACTTCATTTTCATAAAATGATGCCACACCTTCAAGCATGTCCCCTATCTTTCCAGTTTCTTCCCCCACTGACACCATCTCTCCCACAAACAATGGATATAGATCTTCGTGTTTCAAAAAGATAGCTGACATTTGTTCACCTTTTTGGATGACTTGTTCAATATTTGAAAGAATACTTTTATAATACACGTTTTGAATCACATCTTTAGTAACAGAAATAGCAACAACAATATCAACACCTGAAGAAATAAGAGAGGAGAGCATTCGTGCTGTACGAGCAGCGTTTACTTGTTTTACTATCTCTCCAATAATGGGAGCTCTCAAGGAAAGAAAATCCAACATATGTTTTCCTTTCTCTGTTTTGAGTCCAGAATAAATACTCGCCACAGCTAACGCCACCCCACCAATAATGAACATAAAATAGTTTTTCATTGCGTCACTTATGGCAATAATAATACGTGTAGAAAGAGGAAGTTTAATACCTAGACCTTTGAAAGTCTCAGTGAGTGTCGGCACCATGTACACCATCATCAACACCCCAATAATTGCCATGAGCGAGAAAATAACCGCAGGATACATCAGCGCTCCTTTAACTTTTTTGTTCAGTTGATATGTTTTCTCCATCTGGTTAGAAATATTTTTGAGAGCCATTGTGAGATTACCTGACTCTTCTCCCGCCTTTACCATAGAGACAAACAATGTAGAAAAAACATCGGGAAACAATTTCATAGCTTCAGACAGTGTTACACCTTTAGCAATTTCATCCTCAATTCTCTGGAGTACTTTTTGAAGCTCCCCTTTTGACTGACGTCGCATAATGGAAATTGCTCGAGTCATCGGAAGACCCGCTTCAATCATCGAAGCTAGGTTTCGCGCAAATATAATTTTGTCATGTTGTTTTACTTTACCCTGAAAAAGCCCCTCAAAAGATAATGAGAAAAATTTTTTCTTTGAATGTTCATGAACATGGATCACTTGTCCTCCCTCTTTTCTGATTTCTCTATACAAAGCAAATCTATCTATAGCTTCTTTAGCGCCTTTGTAATGATCACCGCTATTATCAATTGCTTTATATGTGTAATGTGGCATATGTATATACAAACTTCATACTACTCTGAAATCACACGCAACACCTCTTCGATTGTGGTTGTACCCTGAACCGCTTGAAAGATACCGTCCTCTATCATCGTGAGCATACCTTCTTTTTCAGCTTGCAGTTGAATATCGGCAGCAGTTCCACCTTTTATAATAATTTCTTTAATTGCTGGTGATGCTTTTAAAATCTCGTGAATACCTGCTCGTCCTGAATATGCTTCAGCATCAGTAACACCCTTCTTTGGTCTATAAAAAGGAATCGTAGCCCATGTATCATTTTTACCCACCACTTTCTCTTCCACCAACACCTTCAATATTTTTTCAAGATTAACTGATTTTCCGAGAGTATCTATTTCTGGTTGACTCAAGAAATACTTTTCTTTTTGTTCTGTGAGTCTACGAACTAGACGTTGTCCGATAATAATATTGATCGTAGACACAATAAGAAATGGCTCGACTTTCATATCAATCAAACGAGGGATCGCACCTGCTGCACTGTTGGTATGCAAAGTCGAAAGTACTACGTGCCCTGTGAGAGACGCATTGATTGCAAGAGATGCTGTCTCATTATCTCGAATCTCCCCCACCATAATAATATCAGGGTCTTGTCGCACAAGTGTACGAAGACCAGCTGAAAAAGTAAAACCTATTTCCGGTCTAACTTGTGTTTGATTGATTCGTTTCATTTGATATTCCACCGGATCTTCAATGGTTGAAATATTCACATCAGGAGTATTGAGCATATCCAAAATAGTATAGAGGGTGGTGGTCTTACCTGAACCAGTAGGTCCAGTTGCCAAGATCATGCCTGTGGTTGATTTGATAGCACGATGAATTCGATCCAAACCATCTCCGTGAAAATAAAGTTTTTCAAGTGTAAAACCAGAGACTGTTTCGCGAAGCAAACGCATCACGGTCTTTTCACCATAGTATGTAGGAAGTGTGGATACACGGAATGAGACTTTTTCCCCATTCATATCGATCTTGAATCGGCCGTCCTGAGGGAGGCGCTTTTCATCAAGCTTTAAGCTTGAGAGCACCTTAATACGCGCAGTAATAGATGGTGCAATATTTTTTGGGAGTACCATCGCATCATGAAGAAGTCCGTCTATTCGGTATCGAACTAAAAGCTCAGTTTCCATTGGTTCAATATGAATATCTGATGCGTCTTGTAAAATTGCATGTTTTAACAACGTATCAACAATTCGAACCACTGGCACATCCTCTGCAAGCTTTTTGAGAGCAATTTCCGATACATTTTCTTCAGGCTCATCGGATACCTTTTTTAACGAAGACGCTTCTTTTTGAATCAGGTCACCAAACTCTGCCTTCAAGCTCTTTTGATACTGCAAAAGCGCAGATTTCATAGAATCTCCATCAGTAAGTCGTGGCATTATCTTTAGACCAACTTTCTTTTTTACAAAATCAATAGCTGTCAAATCTTCAGTATCAAGCATAGCTACCTCAAGAATAGAATCCGTCTTTCGGAAGGCGACAATGTTGTGATTACGCGCAATAGGTTCAGGAATCAAAGAAAGCACATCAAAATCTAACTTTTCATTTTTCAGATCAACAAAAGGAATACCGAGTACATACGCTTGCATTCGACGCAAGTTGTCTTCGGTTATTTTTCCATTACGGACCAACATTCTCCCGAGACTTTCACCAATATCTTCCCCTTCTTTGGCAGCAGCAAGGACTTCTGCCCGAGAGACAAGCCCTGAGTCAATGATAAAATCCTTAAGTTGTGTTTCTTCAATGTGCATAGAGCAATTTTGTGCTTTTATTATATCAAAAAAGTAACATTCTCTAGTGTAAAAATGTGTACAAGAAACACATTTGACAACATTTTTACTCTGCGGTACTATATGTGTATCTGACAAGTCCGCCCGAAAGGCGGACACGTTTTTTTAAAAAATTATCAACATTCCAATTAATCACGAGCGGTTCAGATACGCCAGATTTCGAGGCAAAATTTGAAAAATCGAGGAGTCATACTTAATAGTATGGTGACGAGCATTTTTTAAATTTTAACAAAGAAAGCTGGTAGTATATGAGGCGCGTAAAATATATGTTTGATTTAAAAGTAATTCATTCTGTACTCGCTCAACTCGAAGAAGAGCGTGGCATTCCTCAAGCAAAAATCATTGAGGCTATTGAACTTGCACTTGCAACTGCATACAAGAAAGAATATGGCAAAAAAGGCCAGATTGTTCGAGCTAAATTCGACCTCAATACAGGAACTGTAGAAATGTATCAAGTAAAGATCGTAGTTGATGAGTCTACCGTTGTTATGGACCTTGCTGACGACGAAGATCTCCCTGAAGGTATGGAGCTCTACAACCCAGAGCATCACATGTTACTCGCTGATGCAAAACTCATCAAAAAAGATGTGGTACTCGGTGAAGAAATGGTATTCCCACTCGAAGATAAGGCTGACTACGGCCGTATTGCAGCGCAGACTGCAAAACAGGTAATCATGCAAAAGATCCGTGAAGCCGAGAAAGTATCGGTACTTGGTGAATATGGTAAACGGGAAGGTGAGATTGTTACCGGTACAGTACAACGTATCGAGCGAGGTAATATCTTTGTTGATATGGGCCGAGCTACTGGTTTACTTGCATACGAAGAACAGATTCCGGGTGAGCGATATGGTCAAGGTGAGCGTGTACGTGCATATATGTACCGCGTAGAAGACTCAGGAAAAGGCGTATTCTTACGACTTTCTCGTTCACATCCAAAGTTTCTTGAAAAACTCTTTGAAGCTGAGGCTCCAGAGCTTGCAACAGGCACTGTGGTGGTCAAATCAATTGCTCGTGAAGCAGGTTCACGCACAAAGATAGCTGTTGCTTCAACAGACGAACATATTGATCCTGTAGGATCAATGGTTGGTCAGCGTGGTGTACGTGTAGCTACTGTCATGTCTGAGCTTGGTGGTGAAAAAATTGATGTAATTGAATGGTCAGCTGACCCAAAGAAATTCATCGAAGAAGCACTTTCTCCTGCAAAAATTCTCTCAATTGACATCAATGAAACTGATAAATCAGCAAAAGTAGCCGTATCTCCAGACCAACAGTCTCTCGCTATTGGTAAAGGTGGTCAGAATGTACGTCTTGCTGCAAAACTGACTGGTTGGAGAATTGATATTCAATCAGACGGCTCAGCAGAGCCACTTGCCACAGCAAGTGCCACTCCAATAGAAACAATCACTGATTCAGATGAAGGTTTTGCGGATATTTCAAGTTTGAAGACTGAAGAAAACTAGAACTAATCACCGACAAATCAAGAAAAGATACAAAAACTATCCAAGGGTAACCCTTGGATA
>DBEI01000058.1:760-6965 GCA_002294445.1 Patescibacteria group bacterium UBA910 | reverse complement strand
GCAAGTTTATTAGGATCTTCGCTTGGTGTGGTTGTAGTTAATACAGGTTCAAGTGGGGTCTCCGGCACTTCTACAAAAACTGGTTTTGGTGTATCAAATCTTTTTTCTGGAAATGAAGGTTGATCTCGTCGATCATTCTGACGATTGTCTCCTCCGTTTCCATTACCTTTGTATTCTCCTCGACCATTTCCACCATTATTACCATTATTACCGTTGTTACCATTAGATCCATTTTTATTTGGTGTAGAATTTTCTGTGCGCCCTTCTTCATGGAATTTTGCAATAACTTCCTCCACTTCTTTTCGAGGTCGAGCAAACTGAGCATGTGATGAATTAATTACTTCTTCTCTAAAAGAAACAGTTGGTTTAGGAATTGGCCCCATAGTTGTAGAAGAAAATGGCTGTGATGACACTCCATCAATCATGAGTTTAAGATATATTTGTGTAAATCCAAGATTTACCAAATCTTCTGCCGTGAACACCGGTGCAAATTCTTTCTCGAGCACCTCAGCGTCAAACGCTCCCACACGAAATGTAATCATTGTACCCACGTTACCAAACACCGCATCTCTCACCTCTTCTTCCATTTGTTCTATGTACTGATGAGCAATTGTAAGTGCAAGTTTATATTTTCGAGCTTCAGACAAAATATCTGCAAATGATTTGTTTGCAAACGATTGAAATTCATCTACATAGAGATAAAAGTTTGGAAGCTTATTCAGTTCCGCCTCAGTTGCGTCCGCGCGTGACATCGCCGCAAGGTATATTTTGGTGATGAGCATTGAGCCGATTAGATTTGCATTACCTTCACCCACTCTCCCCTTAGACAAGTTGACGATAAAAATCTTTTTTTCATCCATCATCTTTCGCACATCAAATGATGACTGTGGTTGCCCCAAAAGATTTCTCACTAGAGGATTTGAGGTAAATTGACCCACTTTATTTTGAATTGCAGGGATTGCTTCTGCAATAAATTTTTCTGTCCACTTACCAAACTCATCCACCCAAAATGCTTTTACTGAAGTATCTTTTATATTCTCAACCACTTTCTTTCGGTACTCTTTATCAGAAAGCATACGGTTTACACCAAGTAGTGTAGACCCCGGATATTCCAAGAGAGCGAGAAGAGTGTTCTGGAGGATATACGCCATACGAGCAGACCATGCATCTACCCAAATTTTTTCAAATGTCGACATGAGACCATTTACCACCAAGTGACGCTTATCAGGACCAATATCTTCCATCACATTGAAAGACACTGGATACTCCATATCGAAAGGTGCAAAATATAATACATCTTTTACTCGATGTTCTGGTACATAGTCGAGTAGTTTCTCCGCCATTGAACCGTGAGGGTCGATAACCGCAACACCTTCTCCATTTTGAATATCTTGAATCGCCATGTTTTCAAGAAGGGTCGATTTACCCATACCGGTTTTACCGATCACATACATATGTCGAAGTCGATCTTTGGCTTTAATACCAAATTTCATCTTTTTACCTCGAGCATCAGTCTCACCGAAATAGGTTATTTTTTGAGGATCCATTATGAAAATATTATACAACAAGAGTCTCTGTTGTATAAAGGCACAACTACTCTTTGTTCAATGCTGAACTTGTGTATTTATTTGACGGACTCCAAAGCATCCATGATGTGAGTCCCACATCATACGTTGCTTGAATCTGGTCTCTCACTTCTTTTGGACCATAGGTACCACCATAACTAAAATCCTGAAGCCATGGACGAAGTTTTGTGCGTGCATACGCTGGTTTTTTGTACAACCGTGGGGAGGTTGATGCGATCGGTTCTGCACCAATTGACGCAATCCGTGTCGTAGTTGCTTCTGCTCTTTTCACCGCCTCCCCCATCGAATGGGCAATTACTCCGTATACATTTTTATTTGGATCAGCATATCCATTGAAATTCTTTGCAAAATGAGATGGGTACACCATAGGTGCAATATAATCAAAATACGGCAATGCTTGTTCAAGCATCTGACCAATACCCATATCCTCATACGCAACCGTGGTCATACCAAAGAGATCTGCTGACATCACCACACCAAGCGGACTTACATTCTCATGGAGGTATTTAAAAAATGTTTCCAATGCAACTTGCTTATTTTGGTTTACATATGAAGCATCCGCCATATTTCCATCAGATGGATAACGAATATAGTCATAATTTAATTCATCAAAACCAAGTTCGTGTGATTCTTTAGAGAGTTGAACAACTACATCCCAATAATTCCGACTTGATACATCAATAAATGAAAGTCCTTTGCGATCTTTCCATATACCACCTTGTTTGCTCTGTACTGCTTGTTCCGGATGAGCTTTTGTATAAAATGGATCTTGAAATACAGTAATACGACCAATCACGTATATATTTTTTTCATGAAGCGTCGCAATGAACTCCTTCATATCATACGCTCCGCACCCTTTCATGGACGCAGATGTGAGAAGCGAACTCTGTGTAGGAAAACTAATTGTTCCAGAGAAATCTTTAATATCAATAATGATTGTATTGAGCTCTGTCGTGTCTACCAAATCAACTAGTTTTTTTCTCAGATTTGGAGTACCCACAACACATTGCGTCATATAAATCGCTTTTACTGCATCAGGAGTTTGTATGTGGGTTACCTTGATAGTATCTTCTGCATTTTGAGATACTTGAGGTGAAGTCGTACCGAGCACCAACGCTTCGCTTCTGTATGTATCAGGAAATATATTAGGAAGTAAAAAAATAACAATAAATATAAAACATGCAAGCAATATAAGAACAATACTTACTACATGTTTTGGTAAAGACTTCATGACTGTTCACTTGGTTCTGAGCCGCTCTCTTCTACACCAACTTCCATATCTTTATCTTTTCGTTGCACTGTAGTTGTAGGTATGATGATGCTTTCTCGAAATACTGGAGTAATAGTCTCTTTTCTACGAAGCGGACGTTTTGATATTTTTTTTGGAATAGTAATCTCCACAGAAAAACTAATCAATGTAAGACCAGAAATCACAATCATAAATGTCTTCCATGAAGAAGGAAATCCGAGAAACGGAATTAGGACAATAAAGATACCAAGAAATAATGTTCGTCTGTTTGTAATCATGTAGCTATTATAGCCTTAAAGTATTAAAAGAAAAAAGTGAATACACCAAAAGATAATATTTTTTGAAAAAAGAAAAGACCTATTAAAAAATCGCAATAAAACACCCATCTATTAAATCCCTAATTGTATACACAACCATCAAAAAACAGCCCTGCAAAGGCTGTTTTTTCGCACACGAAAGCTTTGATTAGATCTTCTCTACAAGCACAGTATTTGCCTGACCTTTCATATCAATCGCACCAAGAATAGTGACTGTATCCCCTTTCTTTGCAATTTTCATCTTTGAAAGCTCTGCTTTTGCTCCCTTCACCGCCTCAGCAAATGTTTTCGCTTTCTTTACAAGGACTGGAGTTACACCCCATGAGAGATTGAGTTTGTTGAATGTGCGCTCACTTGATGTCACAGCGATAACTGGCATAGATGCTTTAAATCGAGCAACCATCCATGTAGCTTTTACATCGTCAGACATCACCACAATTGCTTCACTTGCTGTATCTTCCGCTGTGTTTACTGCCGCCGCAGAAAGTGCGTCAGATGAACTCAATGTTCCTTCTGGTGTTTCTGAAATTGCAAAACCTGTTTCGTATTCATTTTCAATTTCTTCGGCCACTGTCGCCATCACGGTCACTGCATCTACCGGAAAATCACCAAGTGTTGTTTCTTCTGAAAGCATCACTGCATCAGTACCATCAATGATTGCATTTGCAACATCTGAAACTTCTGCTCGTGTTGCCACAGGAGATTTGATCATAGACTCCATCATCTGAGTTGCAGTAATGATTGGTTTACCAAGTGCATTACACTTTTCAATCATCATCTTCTGGTATCCAGGTACCTTTGCGTATGGCACCTCAATAGCTAAGTCTCCTCGCGCAATCATGATACCGTCCACAAGTTCAATAATTTCATCGATATTCGCAATAGCCTGTGGTGTTTCAATTTTTGCAATGATACCAGCGTCACACTTTCGCTTCGCGAGAATTTCTCGAAGTTCAGTAATATCTGAAGGTCGTCGCACAAAAGAAAGTGCAACATAATCAACTTTATTTTTGATACCAAATTCAAGATCAGCAAGATCCTTATCTGTCAGTGCTTTTATAGAGAGATCAGAGTCCGGCAAGTTCACACCTCGTTTACCTTTTATTTCTCCACCAACAAGCACCTTACATACCACATCGTTTCCTTTAATATCTGTTACCTGAAGTTTCTTTCGTCCATCATGAAGGAAAATAATATGACCTTTCTGTACTTCTTTTGGAAGAAGTGGGTAGTTGATAGACACACGAGTTTCATCACCCTCAATCTTATCTGTGGTGAGCGTGAAAGTTTCTCCCACCTTAAGCATTACAGATTCTGTTTTAAACATACCAATTCGAATCTTTGGTCCACCGAGGTCCTGAAGGATAGCCGCAGGAATACCTGTCTTCTTCATCGCCTTTCGGAGGTTGTTTACTCGTCCCTGATGTTCATTAAAATCACCATGCGAAAAGTTAAGTCGCATCACATTCATACCTGCTTGCAAGAGTGCAGTAAGCTGTGCTTCGCTCTCTGTTGCTGGACCTATGGTTGCTACAATTTTTGTTTTTTTCATTCTGAAATATCTATAAATTTACGAATAATGTGTTACTTGGACTCTGGTCACAAGATAGCCATTCTACATGAAAAACACGAAAAATGCGAGTTTTTGATATCAAAAAGGGCGCCGAAGCGCCCTTTGCTTATTCGGTTACTTTGCCGGTGGCATGGCCAAGATAAAGCCAATGACACAAATCACACATGCAATCGGAAACGCATATTTTATGCGCTCCACGAACAGACCAGGATTTTTAGGCATCCTTAAAAATTAAACTACAAATTATTAAAATATGCAATTAACCCCGTGTAACAGGAAGCTCAGTTCGCATCTTGTGATACACCAATGACATTGCAATTGTTGAGACCGGAATCAAAATAACAAATCCAAGGCCAAACAATGGGAATACTGAAACCAGGGCAAGTACAATAAAACACAGCATAAGTCTAAGCAAACTCCACGAATACCCTTTTGTAAGTTCCAAACTTTTCTTTATAGCAGGTACTGAGTTGAGATGTTGATCCAATATAATGTACTGGGTCAAACCTGAACGAAGAGCAAACATAATACCCGGAATAATAAAGAGCAATAAACTCACAAACGTACCTAATCCTGTTACGATTGAAGCGACTACCAGAGTAACAACTGTAGAGACACTGAAACTGTATACATCTGAAGCAATTGGCTTATTGGAAGCCACAGACAGAGATGCTTTCATGAGAACCATAGATCCATACCACGTCGCCACTGTATTGATCAGTGAAAGCACCACATCCACAAGCCTCATTGACTCATCATCTTTGAGCATGTCAGCCATCACGGCAATCAAACCAAATACAAGTACAACCTCAAGATAAAACCTCTTGTGTTCAAGAAAGAGTTTCCATGCATCTCCTAGTATAATTGTTACACTAAATGTCTTTTCCATATACATATAATGCTATACCCTTGCATATACAAAGGCAAGAAAAAACGGGTGCCGTATCACTACAGCACCCGAGAAATCCATGTCCAGACCGGCAACAACATAAAAAATACAGTGAACTCATCGATAATGAGTTTAGCACTCCTACCACTCACCTCTTTTATATGAGTTTCCATGTTGATGGACCCCATGACCCTGAGAAGAACGCATGTGCTGTGTCGCTTGAATACCACATAGCAAAACACAACAATACCAACACTATGACGAGCTCCCATCCAAACCACGATGGAATTGAGAATTTCGATTTCTTCTCTGCACGAGAAAATGCAATGATAAATGGTTCAAGCATTTCGTACCCCCTATGTATTATATAAACACAACTGAGATAATAAATAAAATCCGCAGATAGCAAAAAATTCTACACACAGTGCGCGTGACCTTGATTCGAACTTGGGATTCCTTACGGGAACAGTACACCTTTTAGATTTTTTATTTCAGAAATTCATAAAAAATCACAAAAGGTCTTGCGGTTGGGTCCCAACCCAACCTCACCCCTCGTATCAGACAACAAAAAATTCTACACACAGTGCGCGT
>DBEI01000058.1:0-421 GCA_002294445.1 Patescibacteria group bacterium UBA910 | reverse complement strand
TGCTCTAGCCAGCTGAGCTATACGCGCACTATATATAGAATTC
Source organism: Patescibacteria group bacterium UBA910 (assembly GCA_002294445.1). GTDB lineage: Bacteria > Patescibacteriota > Minisyncoccia > Phycocordibacterales > DATDWN01 > UBA910. The sequence goes on along the minus strand of DBEI01000058.1, from coordinate 378 downwards.
AATGACACAAAATATATCAGAAAAATCATATTTTTACAAGAAATAAAAACCGGCGCCCATCATATGGGACGCCGGGCTCTTAAACCTTACTGGCGAGAGGATGCTATCTGCGCACCCCAGAATGTCCAAGGGTCCAATCTGGCTCCTGGACAATAAACCTCCTATTGGTATCCCGCTTCTTGAGGGAAAAACAGAAGCGGAAAAAGACGACAAGAGCTCCAATGGAGCTCAATGTGGTCACAGCCCACAGGCTTAACCACAATGCAGGAAAAAGTTCGCCGGACACTTTTTCCACCGCCTCCAGCAATAGCATCGCTAGGCACGAAGACCCAGCCATACTGACCAGCCAAAGAACAGGTCTCATAAAAAGAATTATAC
>DBEI01000032.1 GCA_002294445.1 Patescibacteria group bacterium UBA910 | reverse complement strand
TTTCAAATCTTAAGGATTTATATACAAAAGACACGCTTTCGCGTGCCTTTGCTGAACTCTCACTATCTGAAGATGTTCGAGGTGAGGATATGAATATCTCTACCTGGATTAATCTTGCATCAAAACTAAACTAGTATTGAATTGGTCCCATTGTACCCGCCGCAGATACAATTCCCCACACTATACCTTTATCTGCAATTGGAGTATTTATTTGAGCTCTGACTTCGGCTATTTTTTGATACGAAGAGTCATTTGCACTCACTTCGACTACAAACACCCGAGTATCAGTGAGTCCATAGTTCATTATCTTCACTTTTTCTACTGACATCGTTTGACCTAAATCAAACGTGACCACCTGAAGATCTTCCCCTGAAGTCTTGTTTGCCATCCAGAGAGTATTTTCATTACCATCACTCAAGTTTGCTGGCGTGGTATATGCAAGCACATTAAAATCAGTTGCACTCACAGTTTTTGGTTTAATAATTGTATTATTTGGACCAAGTATTGTAACCTCTCGAAGCGCAAGAGGAAGTGTATCCCAATCAGCTACTGATACTTTAATATATCGAATACCAGTTTGAGATAATGGTGCGGTAGTTGCTGGAGGAGGGGTAGTGGTGCTTGGGGTAGTTGTTGCACAAGTAGCAATTTTTGCATTTAGTTGAGACGTCATATTGTCCCAGTCATAGTACGCATTATTGAATGAACCAAACATATTTTGATAGAACGTATTACCTTCGGCTGTGCCTGGAAGGGAAGATAGATAGTTAAACCATCCCTGGTTCTGACGATTAAGATCTAATGCATTTGGCGCATTAAATGAGAAGTTTGCTGCTACATAATACTTATCACCCACCACACCATATGCTGGGTTATTGAGCTGTACTTTATAGGTAGCATCTGTATTTTTAGTAAATGTATATTTATATACACCTGTTTTCTGGTTAGAGACGGATGCTGTAGTTGCACATGTGTTTGATGAAGGTGGTGGTGGAGGTGGAAGTGAAATATCTTTAGTAATAGTAGTAGGTGCCAAACAGTTTATATTAAGATAATCACGTGTTCTTGTTCCCACAAAACCAGTACCTTGTGTAAGTCCAATAGGGGTAAGTATTGCACTTGCATGAGCTTCTTGGAATTTTTTGACAGCCCCTGCCACCTCAGTAGTAAACAAATCTTTATTCATAGAGATAAAACCTTCTTTTTTGAGCACATATGTGAGTGCAAGTACATCAGGACCACTATCTCCAGTTTGAAGATTTTTGTTAAAAACATAACACTGTGATTTTGTCGTCGTAGCAGTGGCAGTAGAAGTAAGCATTGTTTTGGCAGCAGCAGTGTATCCATCTAAAATGTTACTAACTAATTGTTTGTTTATACTAAAAATGGAGTTATACATTTTTTGATTAGCAAGAACAGGATCAACAGAAGATGAGATAATTTTTGTTGATGATGTTGGTGGAGTTGCTGTTTGTGTTCCAGCTGGTGCTGTACATGTATATGCACCATTTATATAGTATGGCGCCTGACCACCACACTGGTTAAATGCATTTTCATACTGTAGCTCTGTTTTTAGAGTATCCCAACCTGGGTTCACATTTGACACAATAGCATTTGAAGTCGACGCTGCAGTAAAACCCGCCAAAAGGTATGCTCCATACTCATAAGCTGAGCCATTAACAGAACAAGCGGTATTAAGAATATAATCTTTTCCTGAAGTAGGATCGGTGAAACCCCCTAAACCAAGCTGATCGACTTTACAATCAATAGTGTAGCCTAGGTTTGATCCTTGGCTTTCAGCAAGATTTGCACACTGTTGAGCAGCAGTCAAATCTGTACGCAAATCTCCGGTACATGTCGCAGCATGTGACACAAAAGGGAACACAAACAGCACCACCAATAAAATATATTTAATTATCTTTTTCATAATACAAGTAATATTATACTTTTTACTTAAACCAAACTGATTTATTAACAATAATAATTACTATCTATTATATCACGCATGATATACTAAACACACTATGAATCACTCAAAAGTGTTGGCAACTCTTATTATATGTGCAGCCATTATTGGCTCTGTTTTTATAGTTTTGACACATGGATCAGAAAAAAATACCCAATTACAACCACCTAAAACAGAGAATCTTATCGGAAACATTGACACATCTACGGATATAGATACCGATAAAGATGGTCTTAAAGATTGGGAAGAGGGTTTGATAAGTACAGATCCAAAAAATCCAGATACAGATGGAGACGGCACACCGGATGGCGCCGAAGTCTCAGCAAGTAGAGACCCTCGGAAAGCCGGACCAAATGATAAAATAACAACCAATTCAACAAATGAGACCTCGTCGACCAATTCAGAAGATAATACGCTTACCGGTCAAGTATCTCGAGATTTTTTTAGCCAATACTTACTCGCAAAAAAAGGTGGGGTAGAAATAACACCTGACGTAGCCCTTCAAATTGCTCAGTCGGTTATGCAAAACATAAAGACTGATGAAGTAACCACTAAAGAATATGCTGTAAAAGACATCATTATGATACCTGACACTGAAGAGTCAAAGACCAACTATGTAAATACTTTTATCGGAATTCTCAAAAAATACCCACCAAAATCAAATACAAATGAGCTAGATATCATTCTTGTTGCACTTGAAAGTCAGAAGGAGTCTGATATACAGAAACTTGACCCTATAATACTTGCATACAAAAAAATCCTTGCTGAAACACTAAAAATCCCTGTACCTAAAAGCGTTGTACCGGACCATATGATCTATCTGAATGCACTCTACGCTGTACACAAAGATATATCAGAGATGAGAGAGATGATTAATGATCCAATACGAGGATACATCGCATACGCACATTATCAGAAAAATGTTTTACTACTTAAAATTGGATTTGAGGGAATTCAATCTCATTTTTAACAAAGGATTAACCTTATACTGACCATCAAAGATTGAACCCCAGTATCACACCTGTTCAACCAACAACACTTTTCAACAGAAAAGTGTTTTTATCCTATTAAACAAAAAAAATCTCTTGTATAATAAAGTTGTACCTTATTATTTTATATGAAATTCTCATTTTTTCTTAAAAAAACCCTGTCAAGTATCCTGATTGTCATCATTTTGTTAACCAACATATTCGCCGTCTTTACACCAAAAAAAGCTGAGGCAGCATGGCCAACATGGAACTTTGCAAACGTGGTGCAGAGTACCATTTCCGCAGCAACAAACAGTGTAACCGCTGGTGCAACTTCTATTAGTGCAGCAACGAGCATATCTGGATTCATGAAGACATACATTCTTGACACTGTTGCAACAGCTTTCGCCCGAGCCATGCTCCGCAAGATCACTGCTCAGACAGTAAACTGGATTAACACAGGCTTCAAGGGTAATCCGGCGTTCGTGACTGATCCAGGTCAATTCTTCCTTGATGTAGGGGATCAAACAGCTTCAAAATTTTTCCTTAACGACAAATCACCCCTCAATCAACTTTGTTCAGATTTTCGTCCACAAGTACGCCTTGCTCTTGTAAAAAGTTACCTACAAGAAGATGTTAACCAGTCTAGATGTACATTTAGTAAAATTGGCACTAATTTTAATAACTTTACTCGAGATTTTAACCAAGGTGGCTGGAATGCGTGGTTTACTATGACTCAACAAAATCAAAACAACCCATACGGAGCATACCTAGATGCATCAAAACAATTATCAGCACGAATTGGTACACAAAATCAAAAATACGACAAACAACTTTTACAAGGAAAGGGTTTTCTTTCTTTTGAAGTGTGCCCCGAAGGAAAAACGTACAAAGAAAGAGCAGAAAATGGTGTTCCTGTTGGTGGAAACTGTTCAACAAGCGGAGACTGTGGAGAAGGTTTAGTGTGTAGTGCTGATATGACTTGCCAACCACTTACTGAAGATAATGTTGATATTGATGGTCAAGGCAGGATTGAACCTCCAAAACCAACAGATTGTACTGTTGCTACAAAAACAGTAACTCCAGGAAGTGTAATATCTGAAAAACTTACAAAATCTCTCAATAGTCCAGAAATGACTCTTGAACTCACAAACTCAATCAATCAAATTGTGAATGCACTTATGACACAAATGGTTAGTCAAGTGTTTAACAGTGTTCAAGGGGGTCTTCGTGGTCTATCCAAATCACAAGCAGGTGAAAAAAATAGTCTTTTGGATTCGATTCAGGAATCAGCAAAAACCGAAAATTATTTGAAAGAAAAAGCGGCCATTGAAGCAACAACGCCAACACAGTTCAGATCAGCAATCGATGGTGGTACAGCAGACCCTGTCTATACTCCACCAACAGAAGATGAGGCTCGAAGAAAAGCAGAATTAGATAGACAAAGATATTTACTTGAAACAGGAGATACATCTGGTATGCCACCAGCAACCACAACGACACCTTAATTTACAATGAAATTTGTTCAACAAAAAATATTTTCAAAAATCAAGTATATAACACTGATTATTGTCGGTATTTTACCTTTGCATGCTTTTGCTCAAAATCTACCTGGAATAGCAACGACAGGTGATAGATTGATAAGTTCATTAGGTCCTATTGGACAGTTGTCTATCGGAATACTATACACACTCATGACTCTCGTAGCTGGTCTACTTGGGATTGCCGGATTGATCCTTAATGGAATACTAAAGATAAGTGTAACGGATCTCTCTACACGATTGAGTATATCTTCGATTGAGACCACGTGGCGAGTGTTGCGCGACCTCGCTAACATGAGTTTTATTTTTATCTTACTGTATGAAGGTATACGTATGATTCTTGGACTCGAAGGATCCAATGTTAAAAAAGTCTTATCTGGCATCATTATCGCAGCGATACTCATAAACTTCAGTCTTTTCGCTACAAAAGTAGTCATCGATGCATCAAACATCATTACACTTGGTTTTTATAATTCTATCGTCAGTGCAGGTGATACAAGTACAGGCCTAAGTGGTATGCTCATGAATGTGCTTCAAATTGGGAAATTATACAACGCAAAAGTGATAGCTGATAACCTTCTGAATTCAGGAACAGGAGCAATTATATTAACAGCAAATATTATATTTCTGCTTATTGCCACATTTGTATTTTTATCAATAAGTGTGATGTTTGTTATTCGTTATTTGTCTTTTATACTCCTCCTGATCATGTCTCCTTTGGCTTTTGCATCAATAGCTATACCAGGCCTCAATAAAATCCAAAAAAAATATGTAGAAACACTTATAAATCAGGCGTTATTTGCGCCGGTATTTATGCTTCTCGTGTGGGTACTACTCACACTTGCAGGCGATAAAGGTTTTCTAACTTCTATAAGCACCGACAAAACATGGATGCAGATATTCCAAGGACGAACTGATGATGAAGTAGTAAGTACCATTATTGATTATATTTTAATTACAGGTCTACTCCTATACACCCTCATACTTTCAAAAAAAGTCGCAACAGAAGGAGGATTTATAACTAACAGTATGATAAATAAAGGAACGAGTCTTGTAGGAGGAGCTATGTTTGGCGGGGCAGCATTAGCTGGTCGACAAGTTATTGGTAAGAGGGCTACCGAAATGGCTGAGGATAAAAACTTACAAAAAAGAGCAGATGAGGGTGATATAGGAGCACGACTACAACTAGGCACCGCAAAATATCTTTCAAAGAGTACCTTTGACGCACGACGTGGTGCTTTAGTAGAAAAAGCAAATTCGTTTATGGGTGTGGATATGGGTAGTGGACTTCCATTTAAACCAGATGCTGGTAAAGGTGGATATGCTGGGGAAAAAGCAGCCAAAAAGAAAGAAACTGAAGGTAAGCTTGATGAAATCATAAAACGACATAAAGATAAAAATGATTGGCGCAACATGGCTGACGTATTCAGCAAGAGAAGCTCAGACGAACAAAAATATATATATAAAAATCTTTCAGCTAAAGACAGAATTGGTCTTGAAAAAGAAATGGGTGGAATAGGTAGTTATGATGTACTTCGTGGATCACTTGGTAAAGAAGAGCAAGATAAAACAGAAGAAGAGACGATTAAATATTATGCAAATAACAAGGATTGGCGTGGTCTTATTACATACTTCAGTAGAACCGGCACAACATCCGCAAGTCAACAGTTTATTTATAACAAACTTTCAGCTCGTGATCGGGTTGCGTTTGGAAAAGAGCTTAATGATCAAAACACCATAAACGCTCTCAACAACAGTCTTACTCCAGAAGAACTTGATAAAACAAAAGAAGTTGCCAAAAAAGTTGAACGACAAGAGCGAGATGAGCAACATATACGCGAGATTGAGGTGCTTGCTGCCCCTGGTCCAATTGCACCAAGTCAAGCATTCGATGCTCTACTTGTAAATAAAACTCTTAGCACTAAAAACGCTAGAAACTTAAGTGAGGATGCTCTTCAAAACCCAGAAATCATTAAACGTCTTAAACCAGAACATCTTAAAGATATACAGGAAAATGCTGATATTTCTGATGCTACAAAAAAAGAGATTATGGGCGTTATCCAAGGAACTGTCGCATACGGTAACCAACAAAAACAACTCAACTACATCAATAAAAATCAGGATTACTGGATATAATTATGGAACCTAAAAACACATTCAAAGATTTATACAGAACACTTGACCTAAAAACTAAAAAAGCGATAGGTTTTTCAGGTTTTGAATCATTTGTAGCACATGTGGTAACACCATATTCACTTAATGAAGACCAGTTATCAAAATTGATTCATTTAACCATACACACCATCGTAGGGGTAGAAAAAAAAGAATCTTTTGTATTAAAAATATCAGAACTACTTGGAGTAACCCCAGAAACATCGCTAAGTATAGCGAGTGATATAAATCAAAAGATTATCAATAACATTGATAATATTTACACAGATAGACTTCTCATTGATGAAGAATATTTAGACGATGAGGAAGAGTTGTTTTTACAACACAAGATTCATGATGAAATACGAGAATATAGAAATAATATCAATCCACAAGAGTTGATTAATGTACTACAAGGTAACGTTGCTACATCTGACATGGAGCACATAATTGGGTTTATAAAGAAAAGTTACCCATCAATACAAAAAAAAGTGTTATCAAATGGGTGGGTGGATAAGTTAAATGAAGTTAGTTTAAAATATTCTCTAACCAAGGAAAACACAAAAACGCTTATATCTGAAGTGTTGCTTGTCATGTTGGATTTAGAAGAAAAAGAAAATATATCTCAAAACTTACAACACGAAGCTGGTATTTCATCTGTTCTTGCAGAACAACTCTCTGAAGAAATTAATGATCGCATTTTTAAACTAAACGAGAGACCAGTACAAACACCACAAATAACAGAAGTTTCAGAAAATACAAATACACACTCCCTTGATATTCCACCAATAAACCTACCTGGAGAAATAATAGGGGAGGAAAATCTTACACCACCTCAAACACCAAACCCAACACCTATCGTAGAAAATAATGTAGTACCTCAACCTATACCACTAAAGGATATACCTATA
>DBEI01000005.1 GCA_002294445.1 Patescibacteria group bacterium UBA910 | reverse complement strand
AGACCTTCGATTGCTTGCTTCAACAAAACAGAGCGGTGAATCATAGTACTCCTACTTGCCCAAGTTTTTCAGCAAGTGTATCTGCTTGTTTCTCCACGACCTTTTTATATTCTCCCCACGCTTTCTCATTCCAGAGTTCAACTCGATTTGATACTCCGATAATCACTACTTTGTTTTTGAGTGATGCTCGATCTCGAAGAAAATCTGGAACTAATATTCGCCCGATAGAATCGACTTCAGCCTCAACCGCGCCACCAAACATAAAGCGGGTGAAACTTCGATTATCAGACTGTAGGATAGAAGAGGTATTGAGCTTTGATTCTATTGTTGACCATTCTTTGAGTGTGAACACAAAGAGACAGTTGTCGAGTCCTGGAGTAATCACAAGCTTCTTTCCCATTTCAGAACGAAATTTCGCCGGAAGCGAAACTCTATTCTTGTCATCGATGCTGTGTGTGTATTCTCCGATCAACATGTAGGTTTTAATCATTACTCCAAAGATATTCTCATGAAAAATATCTTATCCCACTTCTTCCCACTTAGATACTATTTTATACCACTTCATACCACTAGACAACACCTGATGTGTGGACAAGAAACAACCACTCTTTCGAGTGGTTGTTTCTTGTTAAAATTCAAAGTCTGGACTACAACAAAGTAGATGAGGTAATTTTACTCAATCCTTGGTTTCATAAGAGGAAATGTTTGCAACTCACGAAGTGGCTTATCGGCAAAAAATGCAAACAAACGTTCACCAAATCCAAACCCGCAAGTAGGAGGCATGCCGTGTTCAAGCATCTCCACAAACTCATAATCAGGCATCATTGCTTCTTTATCTCCCGCATCAATCAGTTTCTGTTGAAGTTCAAAACGTTCTCGCTGATCAATCGGATCATTAAGCTCTGAGTACCCATTTCCCACTTCACTTCCCGCAAGAATCGGCTGGAAACGCTGTACTGACATCCCATCAGGATTTGTTTTTGCAAGCGGTGCGACAAGTTTTGGATGATTTATCAAAAACGCCGGCCCCGAAATATTTTTTCGGCAGTACTTCCATAGCGTATCAGTGAGTCGTTCGATATTATTTCCTTCATATTTTACTCCAAGTTTTTGAAGTGTTTGTTCCATCTCTGCTTTGGTTGCGGTAGCAATATCAACACCTGTCTGTTTTTTAATTTCCTCAGCATAATCAATAAGCGCCCAATCATGTGCTAAATCAAATGTATGTCCTCGTGTGGTGAATTCTGTCTTTCCAAACACTTCTGTAGCGATCGTACGATACATTCGCTTCACTAAATCCATACCATCGTTGTAGTCTGCAAAAGCCCAGTAAAACTCCATGTTAGTAAATTCTTGCAAATGATCAGGTGATGAACCTTCGTTTCGATACACTCGTCCGATTTCAAATGTTTTTGGAAAGCCTCCTGCCATGAGTCGCTTCTGCCAAAGCTCTCCCACTGAAATACGTAAAAACACAGGCAAATCATAATCATTATGATGTGTTTTAAATGGCTCTGCTTCTGCACCACCAGTAGTAGTTTCAAGTGTTGGAGTTTCTACCTCCAAAAAACCTTCTTTGGTAAGAAAATCTCGTGTTACGTTCCAGAATTTACTTTTTTTATAGATCAGGTCACGTGCCTCATCGTTCATGAGTAGATCAAGATATCGTTTACGATATCGCTCATCAACATCTTGCAAACCATGCCACTTTTCTGGAAGAGGAAGGAGAGATTTTGCACCCATCTCCCAAGTCTTTGCAAGGACGCTTGGCTCTCCACGCTGACTTGTAAGCGCTACACCAGAAACAGAAACAAAATCACCAATATCTACTGTATCAGCAAATAGAGAGAGCATTTCTTCTCCAAGTTCATCTTTTTTCAAGATGACTTGAAACTTTTCTGTACCATCAAAAAGGACAGCAAACAAAATCGCCCCCTGCCCTCGTAGTGCCATGATACGCCCAACCACAGAAAAGGGATCTCCTGCACTTTCTTTTTGTGCAAAATTTTCCTTTAATTCCTTTAACGAAAAATCCCGTGGAACCTTCGCTGGATATGGGTTAATACCTCGCTCTGTAAGTAGTGCTAATTTTTTAAGTCGCGCGTCGCGAATTTCAGTTTCTGATGCCATGAAGCTATTATATGTTGAATACCAAAATCAGTCGAGCAATTAAATCCGCCAGATGGCGGATCTAATCGTTGAGAAAGATAAGAAATTTATTTAATATCTACTAGTTTATATGACACTGAACCAGACGGTGCATCAAATGTAAATGAGTCCCCTTTTTTCTTACCGATAACTGCCTGACCAAATGGAGAACGAATTGAAATTTTTCCTGCAAGCGCATCTGATTCTTCGGTACCCACGATCGTATAGTCGAGCTTCTTACCATTTTTTTCTACAGTAATCTGAGACCCTACGTTTACAGTACCCGTACTTTTTTCTGTGATAATTACAGCTGATTTTAGAATTCCTTCAAGTTTTGCAATACGGTCTTCTGTAATCGCCTGTGCATCACGTGCTTCGTGATATTCTGCGTTTTCTGAAAGATCACCAAGAGATTTTGCATATTCGAGAGCTTCGGCAACTTCTTTTCGTTTTACGCTTTTTAGGTACTCAAGTTCCTTTTTAAACTCATCAAACTTCTCTTGTGTAAGATATTCTTTTTCGTTCATTTGATAGAAAATATTAACTAATGTGCCTACTACTATACCAAAAAAGCCCCAAAAGGTCAAAAAATACAGCGGGTCGTGATATCACGACCCGCCCTTATGTCCACCACGTCCTCCTTTCTGAGACCCCTTACCTTTATTGTTTTCTTCCGGTTTGGATGCACCGAGAAAGATATCCAAAATCTTCTTGAACAAATTTTTGGCCTCCGACGGAGGAAGCTCAATCTTCAGATGAAGGTTCTTGCCATCATAGTCCAAACTGCTTTTCATAAAAAACACCTTCCCTTTCGATAATCACAATACAATATATTAAACAAAAACACAAGTTCTAGAAAGTATCCCTCCACACGATCACTTAAACTTTCAGATTTGAGATAAGGTCGCGTATAAAATGTAAAAAATATTTGTAGACGTACTAATGCTACGGCGGAAAATATTTTTTACATTTTAGACGATGAGATTGGCTAAATATGAAAGTCTACTCAAAATAGGTAGGAGCGTTAAGGTTCATCCATTCAAGCACATCCTTCATAATCAACGTCGCGCCCACCTGGTTATTCGCTTTACCCTTTTCCATCACTACCGCAAACGCATACTTTGGATTATCTGCAGGGAAAAAGCCGACTGTCCACGAGTTTACCAAACTCTTTGTTGGACCAAGCTCCGCTGTACCTGTCTTTGCTGCTACTTTTACAAAAGGAAAATTAAGCGACTTTGCTGTACCCTGAGTTACAGTCATACGCATACCTTCACGTACAATTTGAAAATCTGATTCAGCAAGTGGTACCGGTGTAGAAAGACTTTCGTACGATGTATTTGGTTTAATAAGAGTTGGATACAAAAGTTTACCATTATTCGCAATTGCCCCTATCGCTCTCACCGCTTGAAGTGGTGTCACTTGTACACCATATTGACCGATCGATGTGTTGTATGTGTCACCCAATCTCCACTCTTCTTCTTTACCGAAAAGACTTTTTTTCCAAGCAGGGTTTGGTATAACCCCAGCCTTCTCTCCATAACTTTCTATACCTGTTTTTTCTCCAAAACCGAACATACGCATGTATTTTTCTATATTAGAAATACCAAGTCCTTTTTGATCACCGAAACCACCTCCCACCTCAAAAAAATATACGTTTGAAGACACAGCGATAGCTTCGCGCAAGTCCACATACCCATGAGCTTTCCAATCACGAAAAACTGTTGGTTTATCTGGGTTGTATGGGTTTGGTACAGACAATGAACCTGTAGAAAGTATCTGTTTACGAGGATTTATGATTTTTTCAGTTAACACACCCATAGCGATGACAGGTTTAACAATGGAACCTGGTGTATAGAGTCCTCCAATCACTCGATTCAAAAAAGGATTATTCTTGTTAGTGAGGTAGCTTTTAATTTTTTCAGTATCAGAACCAATAGACAGTGTATTTGAATCGTATTCAGGAAAACTTGCCATAGCAATGATTTCGCCAGAATGCACATCCATAATCACCCCCCCTCCACCTCTATACCCAGCACGTGAGGCATAATCGAGCATTGCATTATACATACTCTTCTGTACCCCAGCATCAATAGAGAGATGTATATTTTCACCATCATGAGGATACTCTACAATCTCCAAAGATGTCTCCTTGCCACGTGCATTTGTCTCTGTCATTTTTGCACCATTTTTTCCACTCAGCACTGAATCATATATTTTTTCAATACCATCTTTAGGAATATATGTCGTTTGGTAGTAAAAACCTGATGCATCTTTAGTAGGATATTTTACATACCCCAGTATAGTCGATAGTCCACTTGAAGTCGCATACACACGCAACGCAAAATCACCATTTTTATCATTTAAATCATTCCATACCAACGGAGTCTCGTTACGATCAAAGATAACTCCACGATTGGCGAAAATAATACTGTCAGCCAATCGATTATTATCACTTTTCATCGCATACTGACTACTCTCAGCTACCTGTAAAACCCACAACTTATAAACAAACACTACGCCCACACATATAAACAAAAGAGAGAGTAACGAAAGAGACCATTTTGAGATAGGTTTTTCTATATGCCCTTCAAATTGATATATATCGAAATCTGGTAAATTTTGTGAATCAAGAAAAATCTCGTCGGGAGCAATATCTTTATACTGTTTTTTTGAGCGGAAGGAAAAAAAACTCCACATAATAGTCCGTATTATATCCGAATTGGACGCTGAAGCGAAATACGATCAAAGACGCACGTACAAACGAATCATATACGCAGAAAAAGCCAAGACAACACTTGAGATTGTGTAAACATATGGAACCCCATACAACACATCCGCCATAAAACCCAAAAAGACAATCTCATATGCCGGCACATAATACATACCGTATACAAATACACACAACATAGTCACCCACCACGGCAACACAAATAAACTAGCGAAAAGTCCTATGTATATAAAGATTCTGTAGTACATAACATACATATTAGAGCTCACCTATACGCACAAACGTTGACCTGAAAATTGGTTTTGGTACTCGAGCATATACTCGCTTAAAAGAATTTTGCATCGTCTGATCAACTGCATACACTTCAGCCACTACACCCAAACCATATGAAGGTTCACTTAACACATCGCCCACTTGAATATCAAAATCTTTTGGCACATAGAGTGCAAAATTTCCACCTCCCATACCAGTCACAGCCACTGATACACCAGTACGACTCACTACGAATTCTTGTGTCTGATCACCTGAAGAAAACAGAGTGACGTACGATGTATGAGATGTGACTTTTGTAACCCTACCTATCACCAGAGCATCATTCGCATACACGAGATCACCCATTTGTACACCATCCACACTCCCTCCATCTACCACAAATATATCGTAGGGAGTGAACGGGGGTTTGGATAACACCCGAGCAGTGATCACTTGTGTACCACCAGCACCATTTGAAGGCAAGGTGGTATTCATGAGAGCTTTTAAATCTTCATACTCTTTTTTCATTTGATTGAACTCAAC
>DBEI01000035.1 GCA_002294445.1 Patescibacteria group bacterium UBA910 | reverse complement strand
TGTACTGAATACGAGTATTTCCTTTTTCTTTACCAAGAGAATGCACGTGAACATGTGGCGGTAGATCATACTCCCCTTCATAGAGGCACACCACCTCAACCAAATCAAAACGAGTTGATAATTCTATAATCCATCTATGAAAAAAACCAAGTGTTGTATTGTGTATATCAACAGCCTGTGTTACAACAAGAATCTTCATTGTATTTATTCAAGATTAACAACTACAGTTTTACCTTTAAAAACATACTTTCGTGAAATAAAAAACGTAACACATGCCACTAATCCTCCTGCAACTATTTGGCCCATATAGACATAAAAATGAAAATGATCAACTAATATATACAATATCAATGTATTTAAACTCAGACCAAACAATGAGGTCATAAGATACTTACCTGCCTGTAATGACAAATTATCTTGTGAATAATCCTCGAATGTCCAAAACTTCTGAAGTACTAAACTTACCAAGAAAGATACAATAAACGCTATAATAGCAGAGTAAAGATAATATATATGTTTTATATAATACAAAAAAGACAGCGTGGCTAGATTTATCAATGCACTTGTTCCTCCCGATATGACATATCGTACAATCAGATGTTTAGTAAATCTTCTCATAATTTCTATTTAGATTTCAGTAGTATATCACGTAAACCCTGAACATACGCATCAGTGTATTGTTCAGCTGTTGGAATATTATGTTTAATATCATGTTGTAGTGCGAGAGCTAGCTCATGTCGTTTACTATTGTGCGTTAAAAGATCACTGATTGCACGAGTAATACATGGCACATCACCCACAGGACACACACGTGCATTCTTTTTATCAACCAACACATCTCCTGCAATACCTACATCAGTAGTCACCACTGGCACCCCTAAAAGACCTGCTTCTATCATGGACATACCATATCCTTCATATTCTGATGTAGAGAGAAATATATCCCCAGACGCAATAATCTTCAGCACATCATCATTCCAACCTAAAAAACGTACTGAATCAGCAATCCCTAGCTCATGAGCATATTTTCTCAAAAATGCCATACGTGACCCATCACCTGCAATAACCAAGCCCGCTCGTGGGTACATTGACACCACAGATTGATGCGCACGAAGTGCATCCTCGATGCGTTTTTCTTTTTCCAAACGACTAGCCATCACTGTCACAAATTTAAATTCCGGAAACAAATTCTCTTTCCCCTGTCGAGACTCCACTACCGGTACTGATATGCGAATCGGTAATATTTGAGGATCACATGATAACTTAATATGTGCTTTTTCTAGTGACGTGAGAATACGTTTTGATACTACACGTACTCCAGACGCTTTTGGTAATAAAAAGCGAGCAAGTATGATACGAATTTTCTGTATGAAAGATGTATTAAAATATGGACTTAAAAAATCAGTATGTACTTGCAGATGAAACGGAAGCCTAAAATAGGCTGCAATCCTCCACCCCACAAAACCAGCCTCAAAAGGATCCTGACATGTCACCCCAGCATCACCTCTCACAAATTTTTGATCTTTTACTATTCCTTTTCCAATACGGATTGCATCAAATACACACCCAATACGTGAATGTGATTGTGTGGGGTATATAGTCACTTCATTACTAAGTACTGTTTTAGTAAAACCCTGTGAAGCGTACGTAAATACAACTACATGCAACGAACCAATCTTCTTTCCATATTCAATCATGCGTGCCGAGACAGCGCTCTCTTTGTCAAATAATTTTCTATCTGAGCCAATGCTTAATACGTGCATACTATTATATAAGGTTTAAAAAATCAGCAGCCACATCTTTTTCACTTCGAGTGTATGCAAACTTTGACATACGTGCCATATATTCACTATATGTTTTTGCATCCATTAACAGTTCGATGCCTGATGCAATACTTTGAGGATCTTTCGGATTAACCCAGACTACCACATCAGAAAAACGATCTTTGATACCACAATCTTCTGTGGCAACCACTGGCACACCTAATGATACAGCATCAAGTACCATATTTGGACTTACTTCAGAGAAAGAAGGTACCACCACCATATACGCTTCACTCATACGACTCAACAGTGTATCACGACTTGAGACACTCACATCAAGTACCGGATCAAAGAAACGCTCTTTAACAATTGCAAATGCTTTTTCAAGTCCCTTTTTGTTTTTCAAAAAGATGTCTCGTGAAGGCGAAAGAATGATTCTATTTTTTGGAACTATATTTCTCTGCGCACGTGATGGAAAAGCATTTTCAATGACTAACACTTTTTGTGCATCGAGTGAGTAACTTTTAAGAAATATATCTTTCTGCCACTGTGTTGAAAATACCACAAGGTCTGCGTACTGAAATATAAAATTTGTTAAATCAAAAATAGTATTTTCTTTGAACGTAAGTGGGCGCTCTTCGTTATAAAAATCAGATAGTAACACTGGCTCTTCTGTGCGATGCATGTATGTCTCCCACAAGAAATCACCTCCCACTCGAACAATCACTTTCTTACGCAAAATATGCCCAAGGACCACCACCGGAAGTGCCACTGAAAATGTGTCGAGTGCATACACCACATCGGCTTTTATAAGGGCCGGTAAAAGTTTAAAAAGATACAAGATATGTCTTAGTCCTGTAGGAAATTTTTTTAAAGACCCAAAACTCACTACAGATACATCATGTCCCTCCTGAGACCACATACGAGAAAACATTTCTGCATACAATGCAGGCCCTCCAATGTCAGGTGGAAATAATGGTGTCGCAATGGTGATTGTATAACGTTTCATATTAAGAGTATGTCTCATTAAAAAGTGGATCAAAAACTTTATTTCTCATCAAAGGGACAATCGTATCCCACCCATATCGCATTCGTACCCTGTTTTGACCTTCTACTGCAATATGCATACGCAGACTATCATGTTCGATTAATTTATTGATAGCATCGGCGACACTTTTTGGATTATCAGCACATGCAAACATACCGGTCTCTCGATCGTCAATAAAGTCAGGGATACCACCTACCGGAGTTGCAATCACTGGAAGTCCTGCAGCCATCGCTTCGATAAACGAAATACCAAAACCTTCAGAACGAGATGCTCTCACAAATATGTCTGATACCCGCAACAACACAGGAACATCTTTTTGATCTATCAAACCAAGAAATTTAACCCGATCCCTCACACCACATTCTTCTGCGAGAGCACGAAGCTTCATTTCATCTTCACCGATACCAGCAATCAAAAAAGTTACATTCTGTGGTACATACTGTAATGCTCGGATCACATCATCTACTCCATTTTTATGACTCAGACGTGATACGGTTAACACATATATATCACCAACCTGCTTACCTAAACCTTGTGCGCACTGTAACACAGCATCTCGAGGAGGCTCCACCGAAAAAACTGAAAGATCAACACCATTTGGTATAACCACAACTTCTTTTTTTGCTCCGATATCATATGCCATTCGAGCGAGAAATTGAGAAAGTGCCTGTATCACATCTGCCTTTCGAAACATCAACACAAACAGCGGATAGACAAAAAATGCTTTTCTTTTTATATCTGCAAACGGTGTACCTTCTTGTAGATTAAGGAAAAATTTTATTTTTTTGAAATATAATTTAAGAAAAAGTGCTGCAAAACCAGCATAGGTCATCACAGCCCACACAATATCAAATGTGTATTTTTTATAGAGCTGTTTTCCTTTCCAGAATCCTACAAACGGAAATAATATTTTTGGACATCGCACTCGATGTATGTGAATATTCCCGATTACCTCATAAGGCACATGTGACTCATCAAAACGTCGAGTAACCATATGCCACTCAACATCAGACATCCGATCGGTAATCTCTTTTACTGCGATCTCTGCCCCGCCAATAAGGGGGTAATATGCCATTGAATATATAAGCACCCGTTTTTTCATAGAATTTACTTAACTTCATCCATCGACAGAAGCTTTCGGAGTACATCCTCAGGAACTTCCTTGATAGGAGAGCTTTGTCCTTCTACACTAGCATATTCTTTAGGTTTTGCCTGCTCGACTACAACATCTTTCTGTTGTGGTGCTACCTG
>DBEI01000067.1:1208-4804 GCA_002294445.1 Patescibacteria group bacterium UBA910 | reverse complement strand
ACCATTGGACACGTTGACCACGGTAAGACAACATTAACAGCAGCTATCTTGACCGTACTTGGTCGAGCAGGAGAAGGATATTCATCTAAAATCAAAGGAGTAGGTGAAATCGACTCAGCTCCAGAAGAAAAAGCACGAGGAATTACCATTGCGCTTTCTCACAACGAATACGCAACACCAACTCGACACTACGCTCACATCGATGCGCCAGGTCACGCTGACTACATCAAAAACATGATCACTGGTGCGGCACAGATGGACGGTGCAGTACTTGTAGTAGCAGCTACAGATGGTGCGATGCCTCAGACTCGAGAACACGTTCTCTTGGCAAAACAAGTGGGAGTGCCAAAAATCATCGTATTCTTGAACAAGTGTGACATGGTTCCAGATAATGATCTTATTGACCTTGTTGAAGCAGAAGTTCGAGAACTCCTTACAAAGAATGGCTTTGACGGTGATAATGCACCAGTTATCCGAGGTTCAGCTCTTAAAGCACTTGAAGCTCCAGATAACTCAGATGAATGGTCAAAGAAAGTGTTGGAACTTGCAAACGCACTCGATACATACATTCCAATGCCACAGCGAGACTTGGATAAACCATTCCTTATGCCAGTAGAAGACATCTTCTCTATTGAAGGACGAGGAACAGTGGTAACAGGACGTATTGAACGAGGTGTTATCAAAGTAGGTGAAGAAATTGAGATCGTTGGTCTTAAAGATATTACTAAGTTCACAGTGACTGGTATCGAAATGTTCAACAAGTCACTTGAATCAGGACAGGCAGGAGACAACGCAGGTATTCTTCTCCGAGGTGCTAAGAAAGAAGATATTTCTCGAGGACAGGTGCTTGCTAAGCCAAAATCTGTAAATCCACACACAGAATTTGAAGCAGAAGTATACGTTCTTAAGAAAGAAGAAGGTGGACGACATACTCCATTCTTCTCAGGTTACAAACCACAGTTCTACATCCGAACTACAGATGTGACTGGAGACGTAACTTTGAAAGAAGGTGTTGAAATGGTTATGCCAGGAGACACAGCGACATTCAAAGTTAAATTGATTGCTCCTGTTGCACTTGAAGACAATACACGTTTTGCGATCCGAGAGGGTGGTAAGACTGTGGGTGCGGGTGTTGTTACTAAAATCGTAGCGTAACTTCCAAATTTGGCGCCCTGCAGTGTTGGACTTCGATCATTTGATTCTCATCGTACACAAGTACGCCTCGAATCAAATTCCTCGTCCGCCTCGCAGTGCATCCAAATTGTGAAAGTTAGAGGTTGCATTAAACTCAAAACAAAAAACCACCTCCGGGTGGTTTTTTGATATTTTCGTACGTCATATATTGACTTTTATTTTATTATATTTTATAATATTAAAGGAGAAAAAACATGAAAACACATAGTGGGAGCAGTTTGTTAATATTGCTCATCATGGCAATCGGCTTGATTGCCATGATGGCATATATCATAAATTTGCAGACAAGGGCTGCAAAACCTCAACCGAGCGAGCGAAGCACTGCTTCCGACTCGCTCAAAGACCGCTCCACGACCCGTCAGTGGGTCGTGCAAGGGGGAGGGGATAAATAAAACATAACCGGTGGATCCACAGATCCACCGGTTTTATACTTAATATCATCATACTACTTGCCAATACCTACATTCTTTGGTAAGCTACTCCGTAATGGCAACGAAAGAAACAACAACAAAAAAAGCTCCTAAAAAAGCTACAAAAGACGACGGTATTTCTAAATTGCGAATCCGAGTACGAGCATATGAGTACAAAGTACTTGATATCTCAGTACGACAGATCATGGATACTGCACTTCGATACGATGCAAAGGTATTGGGCCCAATCCCACTTCCAACAGAAATCAAGAAGTATACAGTAAACCGAGCGTCGTTTGTATATAAAAACGCTCGAGAGCAGTTTGAAATGAGAACTCATAAGCGATTGATTGATATCCTCAATCCTACGCCAAAGATTATGGAAGCTCTCACAAACCTCTCACTTCCATCTGGAGTGAACATTGATGTAAAGATAATTTAGTCAAAAACAAACAAAAACCATCCGAAAGGATGGTTTTTGTTTTGGTTAGTAAAATAAAGTTAAAATAAGTCCCAAAAGCACTTGAAATAAAAAACATTATCTGTTAGTATGTGCCAATCGCCATATAAGGCTTTTTTAATGAATATCTATTCAGTCATGAAATTCATCCTTGGAACAAAACAAAATATGACCCAAATCTTTGACGAAGCGGGTATCGTGCATCCGGTGACTGTTATCAAAACAAGTCCTAATGTAATCACTCAAGTTAAAAACCTCTCAAAGGATGGTTATACTGCTGTGCAGGTAGGGTATGGTGCTCGAAATCCAAAGAACATCTCAAAGGCTGTAAAAGGTCATGTAAAAGAACTTGGTTCATTTGCTCATATCAAAGAATTCAGAATTGAAGGAGGTGAGTACAAAGTAGGAGATATCATCGATATTTCAACATTTGCAGCTGGAGACGGTGTAACTGTATCATCTATCTCAAAAGGAAAAGGTTTTCAGGGAGGTGTTAAACGATATGGTTTCAAAGGAGGTCCACGATCACACGGACAGAAACACTCTGAACGAGAACCAGGATCTCTTGGAGGTGGAGGGCGAGACGGAGGACGTGTCGCAAAAGGAAAACGAATGGCGGGACGAACAGGTGGTGATCGTATCACTACAGGAGGTCTTACTATTGCAGGTATCAATGCTGAAGCAGGAGAAATCTTTATTCGAGGTGCTGTCGCAGGACGCCGAGGTACACTTGTAGAAATTAAAGGATAATACAATGGAAGCAACAATTTACAATCAGACAGCAAAAGAAGTAGGAAAGATTCAGTTACCTGAAACAATCTTCGGATTGAAATGGAATGCTGACTTGGTTCATCAGGTTGTTGTATCTATGGAATCAAGTGCTCGCACACCAGTAGCTCACACCAAAAACCGAGGTGAGGTATCTGGAGGTGGAAAGAAACCTTGGAAACAAAAGGGAACAGGACGCGCACGACACGGATCAACTCGATCTCCTATCTGGGTAGGTGGAGGTGTGACTCATGGTCCTCGAAACGAAAAAGACTATACTCGAAAGGTAAACAAGAAAATGAAAGCAAAAGCTTTGTATACAATCCTTTCAGCTAAATTTAAGAAAGGTCAGATTCTTTTTGTTGATTCACTCAACTTTAAAGAACCAAAGACAAAAGACGCAAAAAGTACTCTCGCATCATTCTCAAAGATCGGTGGTTTTACAGACATTCTTTCTAAAAAGAAAAACTCAGCATGGATTGCGCTTTCAAAAGACAGTGCAACTACAAAGAAAAGTTTTGGTAACTTCAGCAACGTTGAGGTGGATGAAATCCGAAATATCAACCCAGTCGATTTGATGAAATATAAGTATGTGGTGATTGAGAATCCAACCGAATCTCTCTCAACAGTTACTTCTAAACTCGCATAACTATCATGAAAGCAGACCTTAAAACAGTATTATTGCGACCACGAATCACAGAAAAAGCTGCGCTGAAGTCAGAATCTTCAGTGTACACATTTGAGATTCCAAAACACGCAACAAA
>DBEI01000067.1:1049-1201 GCA_002294445.1 Patescibacteria group bacterium UBA910 | reverse complement strand
GCATGGATTGCGCTTTCAAAAGATAGCTCAACAACAAAGAAGAGTTTTGGCAACTTCAGCAATGTTGAAGTAGATGAAATCCGAAACATCAATCCAGTTGATTTGATGAAATATAAATATGTAGTGATTGAGAATCCAACAGAATCTCTTTC
>DBEI01000067.1:0-804 GCA_002294445.1 Patescibacteria group bacterium UBA910 | reverse complement strand
CGAGGAAAAGTTGGTTTCAAAAAAGGCATCAAAAAAGCATATGTATATCTCAAAAAAGGAGAGACTATCGAAGTAATGTAATATCAATAATATGAAACGATACCAACCAACAACCCCATCACGTCGAAACATGACATCGATCAACTACGGTGCAGTTTTGACAACATCACAGCCTGTGAAGTCGCTCACACGAGGTTTCAAACGATCAGTCGGACGAAACAACCAAGGTGTGATCACTACACGACACAAAGGTTCAGGACACAAACGACTCTTCCGAGAAATTGATTTCGTGTACAACAAAATCAATATTCCTTATACAGTGAAAACTGTTGAATACGATCCAAACCGATCAGGATTTATCGGACTTGCAGTCTACAAAGACGGTGAAAAGCGATACATCCTTCTTCCTAAAGGAGCACGAGTAGGTGACACCTACATCACTGCAGAAAATGCAGAGATTAAGACAGGAAACCGACTTCCACTCAAAAACATTACTATCGGTACATTTATCTACAACGTAGAAGTAAAACCACAAGGAGGAGCAAAGCTTGCTCGATCTGGAGGAAGTTACATTGAATTGATTGCAAAGGATGCAGGATATGTAGACCTTAAAATGCCTTCATCTGAAGTGCGAAAGGTGAAAGATACTGCATTTGCAACTATCGGTGAAGTAGCAAACGATGAAAACCGACTTGTGAACCTTGGTAAAGCAGGACGCTCACGATGGCTCGGTATCCGCCCTACAGTGCGAGGTACAGCTCAGAACCCAGTAGACCACCCATACGGAGGTGGAGAAGGCCGACA
>DBEI01000037.1:456-31810 GCA_002294445.1 Patescibacteria group bacterium UBA910 | reverse complement strand
ACAGGTCTTTTTTGTTATACTATTTTTATGAATCCATACACATTTATTTTTATTGGACGATCTGGTTGTGGTAAGGGTACACAAGTGGAGCTTTTGCAAAAATACATAACAGAGAACCGTCCACATGAAGAAATTTTCTATCTCGAGACAGGGGAACGCTTTCGTAACTTTATTAAAGAGGATTCGTATTCAAGTCAGTTGTCGCGTAAAGTGTATGAATCAGGGGACCGACAACCTTCGTTTTTAGCGATTTGGATGTGGTCACATCTTTTGGTAGAGTCTTTTAAGGGGACTGAGCACTTAATCATAGATGGTAGTCCACGAGCATATAGTGAGGCTTTGGCAATGGATACAGCTCTTAAGTTCTACGGAAGAAAAGCGTATGTTATTCATTTGAATGTGTCTCGAAAATGGTCAGAAGATCGACTTCTCAGTCGTGGACGAGTGGATGATATTGATCTTGCTAAGGTAAAAAAGCGACTCGATTGGTTTGAGGAAGATGTTGTGCCAGCAATTAATTTTTTTACAGTAAATTCAGGTTACACGTATGTTGATGTGAATGGTGAACAATCTATTGAAGATGTGCATAAGGAAATAATGGAGAAGTTGGCACTAGGATAATGTAATGATTAGAATCAAAAAACCAGAAGAAATAGAAATTTTAAAAGAGGGTGGTGCTCGCCATGCGTATATTTTGCGTGAACTAAGAAAAGAGGTTCGTCCTGGTGTCACAACACAAGAGCTCGAAGATAAAGCTAGACAACTTATTGAAGAGGGAGGAGATAAAGGGGCATTTTTGCATTATACTCCACGAGGCGCAAAGCGAGCATATCCTGCGGCACTGTGTGTATCTATCAATGATGAGATTGTGCATGGTATTCCAAATGAAGACGTGCAAACTCTTAAAGAAGGAGATGTGGTAACACTCGACTTGGGACTTACTCATAAAGGACTTATTACGGATAGTGCAATTACTGTTGGTGTGGGAGAAATAGGAGATCGAGAACGAAAACTTATTGCACATACTGAAGAAGCACTTGCACGAGGTATCAAGGAGGCTCGTGGAGGGGCTCATATTGGCGATATAAGCTATGCAATCGGCTCATTTGCACGTTCACTCGGATATGGGCTTCCAGAGAGCTTGGCAGGCCACGGAGTGGGCTATGCGGTGCATGAAGACCCATATGTACCCAATGAGGGGTATAAAGGGCAAGGGGAGCGGTTGGTGCCAGGAATGGTTATTGCTATTGAGCCAATGCTTACCCTTGGTGGTGATAAGATAGTGCTTGCAAAAGACGGTTATACATACAAGACAAAAGATAAATCTATTGCAGCACATGCTGAGCATACCGTTGTCATCACGGAAGGTGATCCTATAGTTCTTACTCGGTAAAAAGTGTATTGTTTTCAAAAACTCTTTTTCGCACTGTTATTTTTATAGGCCAGACCCTACCCCTAACCCCTATAAAAATAAAGTACTCAACGAGTTTTTGATACACATTTTGTAAATTATAGTATTTTTTTTAAATCATATTTATGAACCATCCAAAACAAGAAAAGACATTCGTTATTATAAAACCAGATGGTGTACAGCGAAGTCTAATAGGGGAGCTCATCAAACGATATGAACGAATCGGGCTGAAACTTGTTGGTCTAAAGATGGTGATACCTACAGAAGAAATGATAGAAAAGCATTACACGGTTGATCCTGAATGGAAGAGGAAAGCAGGAGAGAAAACAATTAAGAGTTATCATGAAAAAGGATTGACACCACCTACAGAAGACCCGCTTGAAGCAAGTCAGAAAATCCTCGGACGACTTAAGGAATATATGTCATCGGGCCCAGTGGTTGCACTTGTGTGGCAAGGTGCTCATGCGGTAGCTATCGTTCGTAAAATTACCGGAGGAACCGAACCACTTTCTTCGGATATTGGAACGATTCGCGGTGACTTTGTGCTCGACTCATATGAACTTTCCGACACCGATGGGCGGTCTGTGCGAAACTTGGTTCATGCATCAGGTACAGTAGATGAAGCAGAAAAAGAGATTGCATTGTGGTTTAGACCTGAAGAAATCCTGTCATATCGATTGGTTCAAGACGAAATATTATACGATGTAAACTTGGATGGGATTTTAGAGTAAACTTTCAAATCTAATAAGTTGCAGGAATGAATGAGTGGGGTATAATGCGAATAGGGTTGCTGTATATTTTCTAGCTAACCATTTTTCAGGGAGCCTTATATTTTAAGCTATTAGTGGGCGTAAGCTCTAAGATTGCTTTGTGCGGGCACCCACCTAAGTTTTTAACTTAGGAAGTATACCGCGACCCTACAAAAAATCTCACACGTTTGTGTGAGATTTTTTGTTGGTTTTATATGTTTTGAATTTCACCTCTGTTCGAGGTATCATTAGTGGTATGCAAAAAAGTACACTCTTTCGTGCTATGTTTTGGGTTCTCTTTGTTGTTGGGGTCTTAAATGCAATTGCGTATAAACTCTATCTTTTTTGGACTGTAATATGGTTCGATATGGTTATGCATTTTTTGGGTGGGCTTTTTGTTGTACTCTTTTTCTTTTGGACACTCTCATTATTTAAATCAAAACTTTCGTATATAGAAAAACTCTTACTTGGGGCAGTATTTACCATACTTGTTGGGCTGGTGTGGGAATATTTTGAATTGATTATTGGAGCAACAGATCTTGCATCTCCTGAATATTGGGGTGATACCGGTATGGATATCGTCATGGATACTCTGGGTGCGGTGCTTGGTATTGTATTTGTACATAATATAGAAAAGAAGAATGTCTAAGAAACTTGAAATTACATTTTGGGGTGGGGTAGGGTCTGTGACGGGGGCAAATTTCCTTGTTAAAGGAGAATACTCAGCTTTTATTGTTGATTGTGGGTTACTACAGGGTGTTCCTGAAGCTGATTCAGAAAATTCAGGTGATTTTCCGTACAACCTTGGAGAAATTGATTATGCGTTTATTACTCATGCCCATATGGATCATATTGGAAAAGTTCCAAAGCTCTTTAAAGATGGTTTTACTGGCTCTGTGTTTTCTACTCCAGAAACAAAAGAGATTGCTCGGGTCATGCTCACTGACGCATTAAAGATTATGGAGCAAAACAAGCGAGAAAGGCAGGAGGCTCCACTCTATGAACAAGATGATCTTGATAAAGCGTTGTCACATTGGCGCACCATTCCATATCATACACAAACAAAGATCAATGATGAGTTTTCTGTATTTCTCAAGGATGCAGGGCATATTCTCGGTTCGTCTATGTATGAGTTTACCTATGGAACTAAAAAAATTCTTTTTACTGGAGATGCAGGTAATTCACCAACGCCACTTCTCAAAGACACAGAAAAAATAAAAAACGTGGACTATGTGGTTATGGATAGTGTGTATGGTGACAGAAATCACGAGAGTAAAGAAGAGCGTGATGCTAAATTCAAACGGATCCTTAAGGAGGGGATTGCACGTGGGGGCACTATTGTTATCCCTGCATTTTCACTAGAGCGCACACAGGTTATTTTATATGAAATCAATAACATGGTGGAAGAAAAGCAGATTCCTTCGGTGCCAGTGTTTCTCGACTCTCCACTTGCACTTAAAGTAACAGATATATATAGACACACTTCAAAATATTTTAATCAAGGAGTACAAAAAGAAATCAAAGGTGGAGATGATATTTTCAATTTTCCCAAGCTTCGTATTGTGAAAGATTCAAATGAATCAAAATCACTTCTTGCCGAACCAAATCCAAAGATTATCATTGCAGGGTCTGGTATGTCTGCTGGGGGGCGGGTAGTACATCACGAGGTTAATTATCTTCCTGATCCAAAGAGTACTATTCTACTGATGGGGTATCAAGCGATTGGTACGCTTGGGAGAACTATTCAGGAAGCACCTGCTGAGGTTGTCATTCAAGGTGTTCGTATTCCAGTACGAGCACGTATTGAGATGATATCAGGGTATTCATCTCATAAGGATTCCGAACATTTACTTGAAATGATTGCAGATACTGCAGATACAGTAAAAAAAGTTTTTGTGGTCATGGGGGAGCCGAAGGCATCACTTTTTCTGGTACAGCGACTGAGGGATTATCTTGATGTGGATGCACTTTATCCTGAGAGAGGTAAACCATACTTACTTGATTGTTAATTAATATGGATCTTCTTCATACTAAGTATGTTCATACAATAGTACAACTCATAAGACCTGCATCAATTTTTTATATTCTGTTTTGGTACGTGATAGGTTGTTGGTTTGCTCAGTATGCACTACCAGTTGATTATCTATGGATCACTACTGCTATTAGTTTTGGGTTTGTTTTTAGTGCTGGGTATGTACTCAACGATTATTTTGATGTGCAAATTGATACGTTTAATAAGCGAGGTAGGCCTTTGGAAAAAAACTCAATTTCTCCACAAGAGGTTTTTTCCATGTACTGGATATTCACAGGTGCGGGTTTAGTGACGAGTGTTATTGCAGGTGGTGAGGTTGTACTATCGAGTGTGTTGGTGATTTTGTTAGGAGTGTTGTACTCGCATCCATTATTTGATATGTCAAAAAAAGGTCTGTGGGCAACGTTAATAATGATGATTGCATATTATTTCATACCTTTTTTGACTGGATATTTCCAGTATAAAAATTTGGTTAATATTCCTCTATCTACACTACTATTTTTTATTGGTTTTCTGTATATAAGAGGATCGCGAATACTGATGAAAGATTATGAAGACAACGAAGGGGATATGAAGTATCAACGTAAGACCCCATTAAGTATCTTTGGTTATAAGAAATTAGCTTACATAGTTACTTCCTTATGTGTATTTGGCCTATACTTTGTGGTGACATCATTGTTTATGATATTTTCTTTTTCATTTGTTACTTTTATTCTTGTTATACTTGCTATGTTATTTAGTATAAGTACTATATCAAAAGCATTTTTGATATATAAGATCGATTCAAAAAATATATTAAGAAAAATATGGCAATATGACCATATTTACGTACTTCTGATTGGAGTATGTCTTTTTATGAGTTCAACCTAATTATCGTACTTTTTGCTGGTTTTCATGTATCCGTACTGAAAAATTACAGATAGTATTATTGGTCCTCCTATAACTATTATATCAAAAAATAAACGAACAGCCATTTCCGTATCTCCAATATAATTGATACCACCAAAAAGTTTAGGTAGAGATAATATACCCAGTGTGATTAATAGGGGAAGTACATAATAAGGTAAAAAAACTTTACTAATAAGTGTGTATGTATTCATGTTTTTATTCACATCTAGGTGGATAAAGTTTTAATGTTGTTAGAATTATTATCATAAAAGATATTGGTAAGAGAATAACAGCCCAAAATATAGACATAAAGTTTCTATTTAGATGAGATTTAGTTTGAATGCTATTTTGTTTTCCTGGTAATTCAGGGTTTTCTGTGTTGACTTGAATCGGAGCGTTATGTAATGAGTTTTTGAAATTCCACATATATAAAAGGTGAAATAAAAATAAAGCTATTGCTAATAGAGATGAGTGTCCAGGTAAGAAGAGAGCTATTATGCTATAGCCAAGGAAAATAAAATCGAGAGCAATAATTAAGTCTGTTTTAGAGGAGTCTTTGTTTGCCCAGAGTGAGAAGAAAATTATAAGAATAATACTAATAAGTGTTTCCATGTATAGATATGTTCAAAATCTCATTTATATAAATAATATTATACACAAATAAAACCTTGCACAAAAATGTATGTGTGTATATTTGCCAACTCTTTACGTGGTTTGTTTGAGATCATACAGAACAAAAAACCGGCAGATGCCGGTCTTTTGTTATTTTGCCATTTCTACAATCTTTTCAAAAGTCTTTGGTGCTTCTTCTGCAAGAGTTGCGAGGATCTTTCGATCAAGGAGGATATTCTTCTTCTTTAGTCCACCCATAAGTTTACTGTATGAGGTTCCGAGTCCTTTCGCTGCATATGAGATCTTTACATTCCAAAGGTTTCGAGCATCTCCTTTTTTGTCGCGTCGATGAGCAAATGCATATGTACCTGCATGGTAAATAGCTTCATATGCTTGTCGCTGTTTTGTACCACGTCCGTTTCGGTAACCTTTTACCATTCGGAGGGTGTTTTTTCGTGATTTGAGAGCGTTAACTCCTTTCTTTACTCGTGTCATGTTGGTACGTTATTTGTTATTAAATATTATGCATTTGGAAGGAATCGTGTAATCTCCTTGTTACTCATAGGGAAGTTCTGTGAGCCTTTCTTTGCGAGGTTGCCTCGTCCAGATACTTTTGCATTGAAGTGGTTCTGACCTTTTGCACGTGCCAAAATCTTGCCACTTTTGGTTACCTTCAATCGTTTTGTGTATGATTTGTTTGTTTTCATTGTTTTGTCTTTATGCTCGCTCGATGATGATTGAGAGGCCTTTCGGACTCTTTTTTGCAGGGTCTGCAATCTTGAATTCGACTGTCATGAGTTTGAGTACTCGATCCATTCGCTCTCGGAGAAACTTCTCGTCAAGGTATTTTGATCTACCTGGGAGAAAGAGGTCTACTTTGATACGATGACCTTCTGCTAGCCATTCTGAGGCTTTTTTAGCTTTGAGCTCCAAATCGTGATCTCCGGTACCTATTTTGACCTGAATGTTCTTCACTTCAACAGTGTGAGCTTTGGCTTTTGTAACCTTTAGCTTTTTGTTTTCAGTGTATTGAAATTTACCATAATCCATGATTTTTGCAACCGGTGGAATGGCTTTTGGTGAGATTTCAATAAGGTCTAAACCAAGCTCTCGAGCCTTGTCTAAAGCGTCTGTTCGACTCATGACCCCAAGGTTTTCACCAGTTTCGAGAAGGACTCGGAGTTCTGGTGCTTGAATTTGGTGATTTATACGTACGTTGGTGCTCAAATGTTCAAATTTAAATTACTAAAATTATGGCATAAGAATACCATTTTTAAAGAAAAATACAAGTTTTAGAGGGTGTGTATGAACTGAAGTGTGAGAAATGTAATCCAGCTTGTTTGAGAGATAACTGTAGCTAAAAACATAGAAAAAATAGGGAGTTTTTGATCTAAATTTTTCAGGTTAAGCCTTTTTTTGATTGTTTGCAGGTAAATGCCATTTAGACCAAGAATACCAAGAAGGATGAGTTGGTAAGTGATTAGTGGGGTAAGAGGGGTAAAAAGAAGTAGACCAAGGATCCCGCAGGTGATACCTGTCCAACCTATCCAAATGAGAGGTTGGGTAATACCTGTCATACTATAGACAAAATCCATTGAGCGTTTTTTGAGAATCCAAAAGAGACCAGCAGTGTCGATAGTGATTACAGCGCCATAGCCGATAATACAAGAAATAAATATAAGTGCTTGGAAAAATATGTATGTCATTTGATTGTAAGTGAATTAAGTATGTTTATAAATATATTCTCTGATTCTTCTTTTGATATTGCTCCAGGAACAGCAAGAATTTTTTCAATTTCTGCATTTCCTCTCACTCCTGAAAGCGCCTGAATTGATTCTTTTTGAATAATCAATGTTTTGTTGTTTCTAATAGGGAAGTAATACGTGGTATACCTACATCCTTCAGCCCCTTCGTAAATGGCAAAACCTTGAAGTTCACCTGCTTCAAATGAATCAATGAAGCCTGGGGTTACTTTAAGCGTGTCACCTTCAAAGTTTTCCTTAGGAATATATGAGCTCATGTTTCGAACAGTTTGTATAAGTGATGTTGATGCGATACGAAATGTGACATGAAAATCAGTGAGTGTGTCGTATGTTTTCTCATCGCCCATCATGTCACACCCACCTGTATTTTTATAAGGAATTTTGTGATGCAGTGTGATCATTTCATCTGTATCAGTGAGTGAAAGTTTTGTGGGATAAGTAAAAGCAATACCATTTGTAGATGAATATGAAGTGGTTGGAAGTGTTTTTTCTGGTGTTGGTTGAGGGTTGGATTTTTCGGGTGCTTTTGAAAATAATACAAAACCAAGCACACCAACAATTGCCACAAACAGGGTAATAAATATGTTTCTTTGTAGGTGTTCCATGTGTATATTTTATACCTTCCGTTGTTTTGATACCACTTTCAAAAATGGTGGTATCGACCCTTTGACTTAAATTAAATGCTTTTTTGTAAAAGCGTGTCCTGAACCATGTTTGAGATATTTTTCAAAAGCTAAAGCTTTTTGTTTGTTAGGAAATATACAAAACCAAACTAAAGAAAATGGTTTTTTAGTTTTTGAATATGTCGATTCGCCTCGGTTATGTTCCTTTAGTCTATTTTTTACATTTTCTGTACTGCCAATATAGAGGCTGTTGTCTTTTTGACTCTTTAAAATATAGACATAGTGCATATATTTATTATATATATCCTGCTTCGCCAAGGCTACACAGGATCCACTTCTTCGCTAACAAAAAACCTCACGTGTTGAGTGAAGTTTGATGTGCTAAAGGTATTTAGTGCTTGCACTGCGTAGCTTTAGCGAAGCAGTGGAGATGGTGGTATCGAAACCACGTGCATAGAGAGAATACGAACGGGTCTACACTACATAGAATATTTTAACGTTTAGACTTTTTCTCTATAAAATACACAAAACAAGAAAAAGGCGAGTTTCATTTTTTGAGTCAAATCCTGAAACAGGGAAGTGACCGGATCTCAAGGTTATATGAATGAGGCATCGTATGAGATATCAGATGTATCACCCCCTCCTAGGGACGAGTCTTAAAATTAAGCTCGTGCGTAAGAGAAAGCAAAGTCGTTTACTCCAAAGTATGGAGAAACAGAAGCTTTTGCTCGTGCAACAGTATTGTTTACACGTATGGTTTCTAGTTGTTTTGAGAGTGACTAGAACTCTGTAGTGCGCGAACGGATGCAGACTATGTCAAAACCTGACACCCCCGAACTAAACACAAATGTAATCAGATTGTGTTCACGTCGGGACTCAAGTTTCTCTTTTCAATGTGCTGAGTGATATATTACCGATCACTAAACTCTCGTCGAATGTTTCGGTCAACTTCTCGTTTTTTTGTTGTCTCTCGTTTATCAAACTTCTTTTTACCGGTTGCAATACCGAGATCAACTTTTAAAACTTTACTTTTATTATACACTGAAATAGGTACTATTGTCAACCCTTTCTGGGATTCTATCTCTCCAAGGCGAGCAATCTCTTTTTTGTTAAGGAGAAGGCGACGGTTACGAAGAGGATCATACTCTTTAGGAGTATTGTTTTCTTGATATGCGGGAATCTGCATACCTATAACAAATGCTTCACCGCCTCGGACGGTAACATATGAACCTTCAAGAGAACCTTGGCCGTTTCGAAGGGATTTTACTTCAAAACCAAAAAGCTCAATACCAGCAGGTATTGTCTCGGTGATTTCGTAATTAAAACGGACCTTTCGGTTTTCAATCAGGCTCATGATTCAATAGTATCAAAAAACATGTATTTCAGCATTAAAATGCGCTATAATGCCCCCATATGAATCCAAACACTAAACAACCTAAAAACAAAGACAAAAGAAATACATTCAAAAAGATGACCTCTCCAAAAGGTCCAGGAGAAGTGTCTGTGTTTAACTATGTGGCAACAACACTCCTCATTTTTCTTATTCTTTCAGGTCTTTACTCTTTTATTAGCGGTCGTCAGGTTACTAAAACTGAGATTCCACTCTCACAGCTTGCACTTGATGTAAAAGCGGGGCAGGTATCTGAAATTGTTGTACAAGGAGAGTCTCTTGATATGGTGTATGTAAATGGAGACAAGAAATTTACAAAAAAAGAGGAGGGTACAGCGCTCACTGATACACTTGCCAACTATGGTACCACTCCAGATGAACTCGGAAAAGTAAAAGTAGAGATCAAAAATGAAACGGGTTTTGGGTATTGGTTTATGAATTTGCTTCCACTTTTGGCACCAGTTATCTTCATTCTTCTTTTTATTTGGTATATGACACGGCAAGTAAAAGGTGCAGGTGCGCAAGCATTTACTTTTGGGCAATCAAAAGCACGAATGATTGATCCGAATGATCCGTCACAAAAAGTAACCTTCAAAGATGTAGCGGGTGCAAAAGAAGCAAAAGAAGAATTATCTGAAATTGTAGACTTCTTAAAAAATCCTAAAAAGTTTCTTGAAATTGGTGCACGTATTCCAAAAGGAATACTCCTCATGGGTGCACCGGGTACAGGAAAAACACTCCTTGCGCGAGCGGTAGCGGGGGAAGCGGGTGTAGCGTTTTTCTCAATATCTGGTTCTGAATTTGTGGAAATGTTTGTGGGTGTAGGTGCTTCACGTGTGCGAGACCTTTTTATGATGGCAAAGAAAAATTCTCCGGCAATTATTTTTGTTGATGAAATCGATGCGGTGGGTCGTGTGCGAGGGGTAGGTGCAGGAGGAGGAAATGATGAACGGGAGCAGACCCTCAACCAGATTCTTGTAGAAATGGATGGGTTTGAGCCAAATGAAAAGGTGATTGTGATGGCCGCAACCAACAGACCAGATGTTCTTGATCCAGCTCTCCTTCGACCAGGACGTTTCGACCGACGGGTTACCCTCGATCTTCCAGACCGAGATGATCGCGAAGCAATTCTTAATGTTCATGCAAAAAAGAAACCATTTGCAGAGGATGTAAATATTACAGTGATTGCAGAACGTACACCTGGATTTTCTGGTGCAGACTTGTATTCACTTATGAATGAAGGGGCTATTCTTGCTGCACGTGAAAATCGTACGAAGATTTCTCAATACGATTTGATTCGTTCAATTGAGAAAGTAATGCTTGGTCCAGAACGAAAGAGTCATATTCTTTCTAAAAAAGAAAAAGAAATTACTGCGTACCATGAAGCAGGACATGCAGTGCTCGCATCACTTCTTTCGTATGCAGATCCTGTTCATAAGATCTCGATTATTTCTCGAGGTCGTGCGGCAGGGTATGTATTGAAACTTCCTATTGAAGATCGAAAACTTCAGTCAAAGAAAGAATTTTTGGATGATATCGCAGTATCTTTGGGTGGTTATGTTACGGAGAAAATGATGTTTGATGATCTGACAACTGGCCCATCAAATGATTTGCAGGTATCTACTGCACTTGCACGGGACATGGTGACAAAATATGGTATGTCAGAAAAACTTGGTCCGATCGCATTGGAGGGCTCAGGTGGTAAGGTAATGTTTGGACGTGGAGTTGAAAGTGAAGGTTTTTCAGAGAAAGTCTCTGCGGAAATTGATACTGAAGTTTCAAAGATTATGAAAGAGGCGGAAGAAAAAGCTCGAACAACTATAGAAAAAAATAAAAAACTTCTTGATGCTATCGCACAACGGCTTATAGAAGTTGAAACAATGGAACGAGATGAGTTTGAACTTCTACTCAAAGCTCATGGGGTCACACCAAAGAAGAAATTAGACATCGAGCATCAAGCATAAAACTTCCAAATTTAACCGATCTCATTTTCTGAAAGTAATTAAAAACTGCACCAATGGTGCAGTTTTTAATTACTTACCGTTCCAGCGCCAGTGTGGTTTTTCTCCATATGCATAACAAATGATAAGTAAAAATATGGTGTTTACAACAAATGGTACGCTTAAGCTTATAAAAAAGTAGCGTGGTACTTGTATAAAAGTGCGTATATCTGTATATGGAGCATGAGCGAGAATGCTTGTGATATAAAGTAGTGTAACCGCCCATCCTTGCCAAGAAGTAGGTGTCCAACCCCATCCAAATTTTTTAGCTCTGAACCAAAGTTTTTTATTTTTCATACGCTTAAATTATATCAAGTTTGTCGTGCATAGTTAAATTGTGCTATTGGTTTGGACAGATGTATAATTGTAGTATATTAAGCTATTCTAAGGTTCTATTTTATGGCAAGAATAAAAGAAAAAGAAAAAGCAATTAAACTAAGGCTTGATGGTTTGAGTTATAGTCAAATTAAAGAAGAAATGGGTTTAAGTAAGAGTACTTTAAGTGGCTGGTTAAAAAATTACCCACTTTCAGATAGTCAAATTAAAAAACTTAGGGATCTTAATCCGCGACGCATAGAAAAATGTAGAAATACAAAAGCTCAAAAAGTAAGAGATAGGCACAATAATGTTTATAATAAAGCATCTGTAGATATTGGGTTATTAAGTGAAAGAGAAATATTTATTGCAGGTCTTTTTCTCTATTGGGGTGAGGGTTCAAAGTCAGAAAGGACAACTACTGGTTTGTCTAACACAGACCCTTCAATGCTCAGGTTTTTTATTAAGTGGCTTAAAATTGTAAATTTAGAAAATAAAGCTTTGCATGTTACATTGCAATTATATACAGATATGAATATTGAAAAAGAGATTAATTTTTGGTCAAAAGAGTTAAATCTGCCAAAAAATCTCTTTAAAAAACCGTATATAAAAGAATCAACTCTTGCTGGGTTAAGTTATAAAAGAGGGTTTGGACATGGTACGTGTAATATCAGGGTGTTTAATCGTGATCTTGCTGAGTATGTACACATGGCAATGAAACGGCTTTCCGTGATGGATTTTCAATAGAGATGTGTTAGTATAACTCTGTTATTAAACGCGCGCATAGCTCAGTTGGTAGAGCATTCCGCTTATACCGGAACGGTCCATGGTTCGAGTCCATGTGCGCGCACATAAAAATTAAAAACTCCACTACTGGAGTTTTTTTACTCTCTTGGAAATTCATCCAATAATTCATTTGAATCATAAAACTCTTGAGCGAGAGATCCGAAACTGTATGTGCGTTCACCGATAGTGATCATTGCGCCACCAGCTTTTGGATCAGCATGTGGTTTTGAGCCACTAAAACCAATATTGTAGAGTGTGGCTAGAATATCAACTTGTTTTGAAATATCAAACCCTGCAGATTTCCATTGTTGCATAAACTGCCTGAGGTATAGTCCTGCGTAGAGGTAGCTTCCGTAGTGGTCATGTTGATCCGTCATTTTTATAAAGCGTTCATTTTCTATATCTGTTGTATGAAAATCGAGGAGATGTTCGTATTGTTGACCGAGATAATACGGAGAAGATGTGTCTTTTAGATTTTTTTCAATAATAATTGCGGTCTCTCGTTTAATACCCATCACTCCCCATGAAAACTGAGTTTGGCTACCGAGGATTTTAAGTGGAGCAAAAAACTTTTTATATGATTCTCTGTCTGAGTTAAACATACGTAGTTGCTCAACGATCAATTGAGATGCAATGAGGCGAGGGGATACACCAGAAGCGGATGCGGCTCGATAGAGTACAGCTTTGTCTTTGATAAGTGCTGTTTTTAATATGTTCCATTCTTCTGTTGTTTGCCAGTATTTTTGCTGTTGAGACCCGATTACATTTGCGGTTTGGGTATTATTCAGAAAAGATTCACGTTGCTTATCGATACCTCCTCGTGTATTAGTCCAACCCCATTTCACTGCAAAGTACATTCCTGTAAATCCTGCGCCGATAAGTGCGAAGATTACCAAAAGAACAAATCCAATTTTTTTGAGAATTCTAAAATACATGAATGATATGTATAACACACTCTCTTATTTTGTAGAACTTTACTCGAAATGAATTTTGTCTTTTGATTGTGATATATAGTCTAAAAGGACAGGATGTTTTTTTAAATCAGGATCATCTTCAACAAGTTTTCGTGCCTCCATTCGACTTGCTTCAACAAGTTTAATATTTTGCAGTGCTTCCATCGCCAAGTCACCAACACCCCATTGTTTTTGTCCGTAGAGTTGTCCTGCTCCACGAGCTTGTAAGTCAAATTCAGCAAGTTCAAAACCATTTTTTGCAGTAACGAGTGCTTTCATGCGTTCTTTTGTCTTTTCTCCGGTACTCTCTGTAAACACATAACAATATGCCTGATGGTTACTACGAATGACGCGTCCGCGGAGTTGATGGAGCTGTGAGAGTCCAAAGCGCTCAGCTCCTTCGATAATAATCATTGTTGCGTTTGGTACGTTCACTCCGACTTCTACCACAGAAGTTGCCACGAGAATATCTGTTTTATGTTCAGCGAATTCACTCATTACTTTTTCTTTGTCACTCGACGTCATCTTGCTATGAAGAATGCCAATATTCCATTCTTGGAATACTTCAGCTTTGAGGCGCTTTGCTTCTTCGGTTACTGATTTTGCAATGACCGCATTTTCTTTAGTCGGATCTACCTCTTCAATTCGGGGGCAAATGACATAGAGCTGTCGACCTGCACGAAGTTCTTTTTTTACTTCTTCATATGTAGATGTTCGTTCGTGTGGTAATACTATTTTACTAATGATTGGTTTTCGTCCCATAGGCATTTGGTCGAGTATAGAAAGATCAAGGTCACCGTAAAGGGTGAGAGAGAGGGTTCGAGGAATTGGGGTTGCAGTCATGGAGAGGAGGTGAGGGGCAAGTTCGTTTTTGGTCGTCAGCTTTTGTCGTTGGAGTGTTCCAAAACGATGTTGTTCATCGATCACGGCAAATGCTAAATGCTTAAATTCGACACTTTTATATACCAGTGCATGAGTGCCCACAACAATCGGTATTTCTCCATTTTTAACCCATTTCAAGAGTTGAGTCTTTGAGATTGACGTTGAACTCGAAGGATCGGTTTTAGATGGGAATTTTTTGCACCCGCTTCCTGTGATCAGGCCCACTTGGATGCCGGTGTTACGAAAAAAAGAAATAAAGTTTTCAAACTGTTGTTTCGCAAGGATTTCTGTTGGTGCCATATATGCAACTTGGAGATTTCCAAAATCTTTACCATTGGGTCTTGAGGTGACTACAGAAAATACAGTTGCAGCAGCCACTGCTGTCTTTCCACTACCCACGTCTCCTTCAAGAAGGCGAGACATGGGAAAGCCTCGAGTAAAATCAGAAAGCACTGTGTCGATAGCTTTTTTTTGTGCATCAGTGGCTTCAAAAGGAAATGTTTTTATAAAATCAGTGACTTTTTTCTTATCTGTATTTATTACAAAAGCTTGGTTTCTTTGCCATGTCAGCTTTTCTTGTTCTTTACGAAGGTGGATAGTAAATATTTCTTGAAATGCAAATCGTTTCCGTGCAGCGACTGCATCAGATTCTTTTTTAGGTGCGTGAATCCAGATCATCGCTGTTTTAATGTCTGGTAGGTGATATGTATCGAGAATATGTCGAGGGAGTGGGTCGGGTAGGAGATCGAGTGTTCCAGATTTAAAGATTCGCTCTACCGCATGATACATCCAATTTGATGTAACCCCTTTGCTTTCTGGGTACACAGGGTAGAGATTGTGCTCATCTCCATCTTCTCCAAAAAGACTTGAGCCAACGCCAGTAGGTATTTTGTTTGCAAGTTCAATTTTTGGATTGGAGAAATAGAAACTCTGGTCTTTTTTTCTTTGACTGACTTTTCCTTGAACACGTACCAAAGCATTATCAGTAATCATTTTTGCAATATATGGTTGGTTGAACCAGATAATTTTGATACGTCCCGTTTCATCAGAAAGTGTAGCATCCGACATCGGAGTCTTTTTTACAAACGCTTTACTTGTCTTTAATCCAGATACTCTTCCAAACACAACCGCGTCTTCGCCAGCAGTTAAGCTTTGAATATTTTTTATTTCTGCTGTGTCACCGTAACGCACAGGGAAGTGATAGAGCATATCCTCCACCGTCTTGATGCCAAGCTTATGAAGTGCCTTAAGGTGTGGTGTAAGTACACGTATTTCTTTTTCTATGGGAGAAAGTGGGTCCATATAGCCTTCAGTATAGCGGGTTATAGAAGGAGAAAGAAGTGTTTGACAATATATTTTATATAGTGTATAGTTTTGCTTAGTAATTCCTGACTCGTATGAGCAGGTCGTCCGCAAGGATAGGTAGAAGTTGAAAGGAGATGTCGTATGACTTCTCAAGATAAAGCTCGTTTTTCGGTGATTGGAGGACCCAGTAAGTATGATTTACTGGCCTCTTTGGGGGAAGGACATGCCCATTTACGTACCGTAAATTTCTTGCTCGAAGGCTGTAAGCAAGAAATCAGTGTCTGTGTAATGGCCCTAGAGAAAGAGGATGGTTCTGGTGAAAGCTGGAACTTCAAAGCTCTTCTTTGGAATTGGAAAGGAGATCTCGGGAATCATTGGAGGACCGAAGGATTCTTCTCTACGAAGCATCGGAGAGGTACACTGAGGTTTGAGCTCATGGGTGGTGAAGAAGAGAGAAAGTTTGAACTCTTTTTCGCTAGCTTGAAGTAAAACTTGTCCGCCAAGTAGAAGGTCTGCTTGGCGGACCTTTTGTTTATACAAAAAATTTTCCTTTCTCTTTTTTAATTAAATCTTCTTTCATCATTTGCTCTAAGTTTTTTTGCACAACATCTTTTTCATATCCCAGAGTTTCAACAATTTCTTTTTCACTTTTTGGTGCAGTTAAAATGAGTTTCAAAATATGCGAGCGTTTTTCTCGGTTTGAACCTTTGAAAGGGGATTGCTTCACGTAATGTGTGCTCTGTGTGTTTGGGTTTCGTGTCTGCTTCAAGTGTGCACCATAGTCAAAAAGTGCCCAGTACCATTCCCTTGGGTTGTTTTTATCCAATACCTTTTCAATCAATGGCAGAATGTCTTTATCGCTAATAAGTGGGCTTGTCCTGCGTAGCTTGCTTGTCCTTTGAAGCTTTAGCGAAGGAGGAAGCGAAGCAGGGAAGAAAAAATGAATAAAGACAGATCGGATGTTTGTTTCTATGACAGGTACAGGAATATTGTATGCAAAGGCGAGAATATCTCCTGCAGTAGCGGGGCCGATGCCAGGAAGTGCAACAAGTTCTTTGTGTGTTTGAGGAAACCTGCCGTTGTATTCGTGAACAACTTTTTCCGCACAGAGTTTGAGGTATTTCGCTCGGCGATTATAGCCGAGCCCCTGCCACTCAAGGAGCACATCTTTGAGTGATGCTTTTGTCAGAGATTCTACTGTTGGAAATTTTCTCAAGAAGCTTTTGTATTTCTCTATTACTCTGGGCACTTGAGTTTGTTGAAGCATGATTTCTGATACAAGTATCTTGTATGGATCTTTTGTTTTCCTCCATGGTAGATCGTGTCGCCCGTGTGTTTTGTAGTAATCCCAAATGGTTTTCTTGAATTTGCTGAGGTTCATAAGAGGTAACTACTATAACATAAAAATACTCCTCTGAAGTTTATTCAAAGGAGTATTTCTTATTTCTGAATTCCAAGGGTAACCCTTGGAGGAGTTTGTGTGTGGTCTAATTTGTCGTTGGGCAGTCTGCAAATTCACAGTTTGGACCAGTACGTTCAACATATGATCCGTCTGGACAGAGTTTCGCTTCACGTGTACATAGACCTGAACCTCCATCTCTACCTGGGATCATTGGGCTTTGGGTGTTGTTTTTTGTCCAGTATAGGTAACCAATGACTAGTATTATTACTAAAAGGATAATTATAATTATATTTTTTTTCATATAAATATATCATGTCACATAATTTAAAACCCTTCAAGGCTCTTTATTATTTCATCAACTGTTTCCCATCCTGTTTTAAAACTGTAGTTGTATCGTGGTGCTGTGGCAAATACATACCGTTCATTCCTTCCACGTTCTGTGGGTCCGATAGGTGCTGCAGTAGGGTACCCTTCGAAATTATTTGATTCCCATTGTCTCCATTGAGCAATTGGGTATACAAGTATTGGTATATCCATGTATTGGTTTTCTTCTGTCCACAATGGGTGACGAAGTGTAACAGTGTAGCCAAACGGTAGGGTGCCTGTTGTGACTGTGTACCCATTCCAACTTTGAGGGAGAGTAAGTGTAAAACCATATGTTGTGTTTGTGTAGGTTGTGGTTGTGGCTATTGGTGGTTGTTTTATGGATGGGGTAGTGGCTGTCTTTTGTGTCATAAAAAAGACTCCGACACCAAGAGAAATCAATACAACAATCCAAAATATTTTTTTATTCATATGTGAGAATAGAATGGTAATACATATATTATAGCAAAATGAACGGATGTCTTGTGTGATACTATAGTGCGTATATATGAATAGTCGAGTATTGAACATAGAGGCATCGTGGAATAATGTATTGGAGTCTGAACCGGATCAGTTGTACTTTAAAGATCTCGCTTCTTTTGTGAAATCCGAATATCTTCATCGTACGGTTTATCCAGCCTCTCAGGAAATATTCAGAGCATTTGATTTGTGTCCATTTGATGAGGTGAAAGTGGTTATATTAGGACAAGATCCATATCATGGTGCAGGTCAAGCAAACGGTCTCGCATTTGCAGTACATACCGGCATACCTTTACCTCCATCGTTGAAAAATATTTTCAAAGAGATAGAAAGTGATGTGGGGATACTTCCTCTTCAGGATGGAGATCTGTCGCGATGGGCACGACAAGGTGTGCTGTTACTTAATGCGACACTAACTGTACAAGCAGGAAGTCCTGGTTCGCATCAAAAGAAAGGGTGGGAACAATTTACAGACAAAGCGATACGAGAACTTTCAGATAAGCGAGAAGGAATTGTCTTTATGCTCTGGGGTAATTATGCTCGGGAGAAGGGGAAAATTATCGACAGAAATAAACATTGTGTACTTGAAGCACCACATCCATCACCATTTTCCGCACATACGGGTTTTTTGGGGTGTAAGCACTTTAGTCTCACAAATATATATTTAAAAAAACAAGATAAGAGTGAGATTGATTGGAGTTAACAGTGCGATTATTTTTGTTAACTTGTGTGGTATTATGGTCACACTATGGGTAATGATGTTCAAAATAAACCTCGTATCACGGAGCTTTTAAAGTCTTATAAAGGCGCACTGGTGTTGCTTATATTTCTAGCATTAACTGCAAACGTACTTAGTTTGGCTTTGCCGAAAGTTATTTCTCATGCGATTAATACCTTTGTAAAAGGTGATTTTGTGTATCAGACCACTGTCATGTACTTTGTTTTGTTTGGAGCGGGGGTTTTTATATTTACAGTCCTGCAAAATATTGTTCAAACTTACGTGTCAGAAAAAGTGGCACGTGATGTGCGTACAAGGTTGTCTGTAAAAATTTCAAATGAGAGTTATCTGTTTGTTGAAAAAGCAAATCCTTCAAAGTTACTAACGTATCTTACTTCTGATGTTGATTCAATAAAATTATTTGTGTCTCAGGCTATCACGTCTCTTGTTTCTTCAGTGGTGATCATTTTAGGGGCAAGTATTATGCTTCTCTCGATCGACTTGAAGCTTGGACTTGCTGTACTCGCAATAGTGCCAATCATTGCGGCAACTTTTTTTATCATTTTTAGTAAAGTAAGACCACTCTTTACAAAAAGTCGTGAAATTATTGATTGGCTTAATAAAGTGATTAATGAAAGCATTTTAGGTGCAGGATTGATTCGAGTTATTAATTCGCAAAAATTTGAACACGATAAATTTAGTAATGTTAATACGCAAGCTCGAGAGACGGGGCTAAAAATTCTGAATTTGTTTGCAGCGATGATCCCAATTGTTGCATTTGTTGCAAATCTTGGGACGTTAATAATTTTATTGCTTGGAGGTAAGTTTGTTATAACAGGTGCGCTTTCTGTGGGAGATTTTACCGCATTCAATAGCTATGTGGGTATTCTTGTGTTTCCAATATTTATTATTGGATTCACGATGAATATTTTTTCACAAGCGTCTGCTTCGTATGAGCGTATTGCACAAGTGCTCAACACTCCTGATGTGCCCTCTAAAGGGGATGTGGTGAAAGAAATTACGGGTGTTATAGATGTGCACAATGTGAGTGTTTTATATGGAGAGAAAAAAGTCCTTAAAGATGTTTCTTTCCATGTTGGCGCAGGTACACGCACTGCTATCATTGGACCCACTGCTGCAGGTAAATCACAGATGTTGTATTTATTGACTGGGCTTACTGCACCCACATCTGGAATGATTATGTATGATTCTGTTCCAGTTGCAGATTATGATAGTGAGAGTCTTCATCAGCAGATTGGTTTTGTGTTCCAAGATAGTGTTATGTTTAATCTAACTATTAGAGAAAACATTGCATTTAGTGACAATGTTACAGATGCGTCTTTGGAGAAAGCGAT
Organism: Patescibacteria group bacterium UBA910; assembly: GCA_002294445.1. Lineage (GTDB taxonomy): Bacteria > Patescibacteriota > Minisyncoccia > Phycocordibacterales > DATDWN01 > UBA910. The sequence goes on along the minus strand of DBEI01000037.1, from coordinate 11,783 downwards.
AGAGACTGCTGAGCTAAAAGAATTTATCAATACATTGCCTCTTGGTCTTGATACACTGGTATCAGAGAGAGGTACTAGTCTTTCTGGTGGTCAAAAACAGCGTATCATGCTCGCTCGAGCGCTTGCACTCAATCCAAAGATTCTCTTACTCGATGATTTTACTGCACGAGTGGATACACAAACTGAACAGAGAATACTTTCTAATATTGCAAAAAATTATCCACATCTCACACTAGTCTCAGTAACTCAAAAGATTTCATCTATTGAACAGTATGATGAGATTGTATTGTTGATGGAAGGGGAGGTTCTTGCGAAAGGTACACATACGGCACTTTTAGAAACATCTCCAGAGTATGTGCAGATCTATAACTCACAACGAAGTACAAACCAATATGAATTACACACTTAATACAGACAAAAAAGTTAAGGTGAGTACTTTTCAGGCTCTGAAGAGTTTGTTGCCATTGCTAGATGGTGAGAAGAAAAATCTCGCATGGTCTTTCGTTGCTATTATTGTAAATTCATTCATTACACTGCTTGGCCCATTTCTTATTGGTCATACTGTTGATACATATGTTTTGAAGGGTCGCTATGACGGTGTGCTGACATATTCAGTGATATTGCTTGCATTGTTTGTGATGGGACTTGTTGCAAGTTATTTGCAAACAAAGTGGATGGGAAGTGTAAGTCAGAGAATGCTCTTTAAACTTCGTAATGCTGTATTTGCAAAACTTCAAGATCTTCCTGTGGCATTTTTCAATCAAAATAAAGCTGGAGATCTAATTTCACGCATCAATAATGATACAGATAAATTGAATCAATTCTTTTCACAGTCACTTATGCAGTTTATCGGAAGTGTGTTTACAATGGTAGGCGCAGGGATATTTTTGCTCACCATTAATGTAACACTTGGTGCAAGCGCATTGGTTCCTGCTGTGTTTTTGTTGGTTCTGACACAATTACTCTCTCCGTGGATTAAGAGAAAAAATGCTGAAAGTCTACAGAGTGTTGGAGGTCTCAGTGCAGAAATACAAGAAAGTCTTACTAATTTTAAAGTGATTGTAGCATTCAATCGACGTGACTATTTTCGCAAGCGTTTTGAGGAATCAAATGCAAAAAATTATGATGTTGCTGTGCGGGCAGGAATTGCAAATAATATTTTTACGCCAGTGTATACATTCGCATCTACAGTAGCTCAGCTTATTGTTGTTACTTTTGGTGTGTATCTTATTATGCATGGGGAGTTTACACTCGGTTTGCTTATTAGTTTTATTTCATATGTAACAAATTTCTACACACCGCTTCGACAACTTGCTGCATTATGGACTAGTTTTCAGACAGCACTTGCTGGATGGGATCGTATCAATGTAATTCTTAATATGGAAAATGATCTAGTCTCTATTCCGCGAGGTGCCCATATGGGAGGTCATTCTGTGCTTTCTTTTGATCATGTCTCTTTTGCATATCCAAACGGAAAAGAAGTACTTCATAATATTAATTTCGCGTTAGATAAAGGTAAAACATATGCGCTTGTTGGTCCTACAGGAGGTGGCAAGACCACAACAGCATCACTGATGGCCCGTATGTTTGATCCAATAAAAGGAAAAGTATTTCTTGATGGATATGATATTCGCTCGTATGATTCTGTTGAACGGACTCAAAAAATTGGTTTCATTCTTCAAGAACCTTTTCTCTTTGTGGGTACTGTTAAAGATAACATTGTATGTGGCAATGAAAAGTATGCAGGTGTTTCAAGTGTAGAACTGACACAAATTCTTACAGATACGGGTCTAAATAGTTTAATTAAATTGTTTGATAAAGGTCTCGATACTCCTGTGTATGCTGGAGGGGATACAATGAGTCTTGGTCAGAGACAGGTTATTGCATTTATGCGAGCAGTGTTACGCAAGCCCGATATCCTTATTCTTGATGAAGCAACCGCAAATATTGATACAGTCACAGAGCAAATTCTTGAAGATATTCTTAAACAACTTCCAAAAGAAACAACAAAGGTGGTAATTGCACACCGTCTGAATACGATTGAAAACGCAGATGAGATCTTCTTTGTAAATGATGGAACAATGACACGAGCGGGTTCAATAGAACAGGCTGTGGAGATGCTTCTCCATAGAAATATGAAAAGTTAAGAAGTGTTGATTGAAAATGTGCACACACTATTCAGGTAAAAGTGTGTGTTGATGTATTTTTCTATTTTACAATTGTGTGTTATACTAGGGTTTAAATCGTTCGTGCGTCGTTTGCGCTTACAATCGCATTGTTTCGGACGATCTCTTTTGTTCTTTATTATTTATATATGTATATCCGGTGGAAAAACCGGAGAAAGGAGGTATGGGATGAACCGCTATTGGGTAATCCGGGGAGTCGTGTATTTCAACTGGCGCGACGCTTTAGAAGCAATGAAGGGCTAGTTTCCTTAACGCTTCACCTCTCTACAATCGCAGATTTTATTCTGTGTTTCGATAAATCCATTCGTGTAAAAGTATTGGGTCCATGGGGCTTTCAAAGCCCCAACTGTAGTGAAATGTGTATTTTGCCTGATGATTCCAAAAGGATGAAACGGTGGACGTATGTTGTGGATTTTAAGTGGGAGTATGCTTATGTTCTTTTGTAAATATATATAAAAGCTTATAATTAGATTTAATACATAAAAAATTCATTATGCAAAAAAATAAAGGTTTTGTGGGTGTGCCTGTTGTAGCGGGTCTTGTGCTGTTAGTTGCAGTGGTAGGGTATCTGGGCTTGTCACGATGGAATTCATCACCAATGGTGATTTCTCGTGTAGACCCAGAGACTCCTTCTGTGGTTGCAGGTTTAACAGGTAAGACACCTAATACAGTGACTCCATCAAATCCAGTACGCAAACCAACATATCCACCAGAAACAAATCCAACATCTATTCCTTCAGGTGTTGTGACCGAGCCAGTGGCTTCACCGATAAATAAAAATACTGGACTTTCAGCATATCCGGATCTTGAGCTTTCAACTGGTTTTATTGAACCTGTATCGGTGAAATTTTTAGTAGATCATCGTTCAGCATTAAATGGTAAGACTATAACAGTGCGAGGTGTGGTTGTATCAACGTTATTGGGCGAGAAGGCTTGTCCTCCAGATCGTGGTATGTGCGCGCAATCGAGCGTGTTTCTTGCTGACACAATGAGTAGTAGCAGAGACAAAGCATATGATCTCAAAATATTGGTAAAAGAAGGAGAAATGGAAAGTAATTATCCTATTGGAACGACTGTGAATATTAGAATCTCGGTAGTTGGTGATACATTGTCGGTAATAGCAAGTAAGGTCAATTAATATTGCCAGTTGGTATCTGGTTTTATAACAGTGTAATACTTAAATAAGTATAGATTGAGCACTGAGATAAAACCCTAAAGAAATCTCTAGCTGATTTATTTCTTATCGCTTTTTCTACCACCCTCTTTCTTTTTTGGTTAAACTCATCGGAATTCATCTCCTTATCTGGCTGTTTGGGTAGTATGTGCTTGTTGTAAAGATTCATGATTATTAATTTTATCAGAGTCGAGATTTTTTGCTGTTCTACTTAATATTTCATTAATAAACTTAATCCTTGTGCAAGATCGTTCCATCCGAACAATAGAGGGGTAATTTATATTTTTTACACAGTTCCAAAATACATTCGTAATATGTCTGTCCGTCTCTGAATGAGTTGCTTTCTGTAAGAAAATCTTTTGCAGTATGATTTAAGACTTTAAGTTCCTCTTGATTAAAGATGTTATCTACTTTTGAATTTGCATCCATGTAAAAGAATGACTCAGGGATATCTTTAATGAATTCTAGGAGCTTTTGATGTATGCTTTCACTCACTCTCTTTCTTCCGAACCAATCAATAAAATTCCTTAAAGTTGCCAAATGAATAGTAGCTAAACTCTCGAATGGTTTTTCAGGAATAATGTATCTCTGGTTTTTTAATTTTTCAACCCTGGATGAATTTACTAGAATACCAATGATGTGGTTAGGGTCAATTTTCGGTCCCATTATGACTCCCTGATTCATATGGTCATCGTTATAAGAAATAAGAACTTTAAGAGAAGGGTCAATCACATATCCTATATCAAATTTGTCAGCTATATTTATTCCTTTTAGTAGTTTGTCTGAGCGGGTCTCAAAGACATTTAAAGATATTTTTTCCTGAATTATTTCATAATTTGTTTCAATAATATCTACTAGTGTCTCACTAGTAGCTTCTGTGTTAGAAGAGTATCCTAATTCAGATAAAATATCTTTAAGACCAGTGAAGTTAAGAGTACTATTTGTAAATAAGGAAAGTAAATTTTTATAGTCGGGGTTTTCAGGATATAAATACAGATCGTTAGGCTCAGTATTCTTTAAAGAACACAGTAGTACATCTAATTGTCCATCAGGATAAATCACGTTTCCTCTATGAGAGAATATGTGATTTCTTGGGTCATTATATGGTTTGTCTTTTCTCAATTTTTCGCGCTCTTCTAGGGTTTCTTCTGTTATTTTTCTAGCTTCAAAAGAATCCATTGTCTTCAGACTCGGAAATCCAATTACTCCCCATATGCCAGTTTCCAGCTCTGTTGTTAGGCGGTCGAAAGTGGTCATTCTGAACTTTAACTTTCTGGTCTTGAAAATATCTACTTCTTTCATGGTTGCATGTTATTTAAGGTTGATTAAGACTGTTTTGGTTATTTCATCAAGATTTTTCCTAGTATTGATTTTTATTAAAATCTACAACCTGTTTGATTAAACTTATCGGAATTCATATCTTTATCTACTTGTTTGAACAGTGTGTTTGTTTGTAGGTACTTATAATTGTTAACTGAAAGCATATAAAATAAATTATATCTTTTGTCGATGTTCTTATAGAGACTTCAGTCACTTTAGAAGTGTCTCTAAAGCGGGTCTTTGAATAATAAGGTGGCCACTGCCAAAGACGATAAAAATATTCTTGCCTTCTTGCCAGTATTTATGTGCATCCTCAACGATTTTTACTTCTCTTGCGTCGCTATGCATTCTTATCAGCTTATTTGTAATAGCGTCATCTCTGTTCGGATTTATAAAATTATTTTGACTCTCATATTCATGAAAATCTTTTCCGATATATTGCTTGTATAAGATCTTGAACTTTTCAGGGGTAACCTCAACGTCTTTCCAGTAGTCTTTTCTTTTTATTATTTTACAGATCTCTTCTAGGGTATTCTCTTTTACTTTTTTATTTTTTTGAAATAATTCAAACCAACGAAGAAAAGATGCTAAAAACCATTGTTGTGGATCTAGGTCAGGTATAGACTTTGCAAAATCATCAGAGTCTATATCAGGAGAGGTAATAGGCACATTCTCTTTGTTGGCAAGGTAAGTAGCGAGACCTCCTTCTGAACTCTTTTCTATAGCCTCTTTTTCAGTCTGAGCCAGAGGTCTTAATCCTCCTTCAATTAATACAATTTTATCTTTTCCCTTTGTTTTTTCTAAAAATTTTTTCCAGTATGTTCTCAAAATTGGAAACTGGTTGTTTTCAGGGTCGGTTGAGTGATTTGCACCAAAATAGAATAAGACTTGTCCATTTTTTTCAATTTCAAAAGTAAATGGGCTGTGACCGTATTGCTTTCTTGCTTCCGCATATTTTTCTCTTGGTAATAGAAATTTTTTTTCCATTTTCAATTAATTTATGATTTCACTGTTTTATTATACAGCAAATGCGTTCTGATAATACAGATTTGAGATTCGGTCACGAGTTACTAAGTGTTCTCAGGTGAATACATCCTGCGAGCACCAAGTACTCTCGACCTTTACAGGGTTGGTATCTCTTTTGGATTTTTTATTACACAAGTTTATAAAAAATCTCAAAAGGTCCTCCGCTTGTCACTTCATGGCTCAGCCCGACTCGGCGATAAGCACCCACTTCGTTCGTCTTGTATGCCGCCTCCATCTTTCGAATCTCACCTCCACTCCTGTAAACAAAAAGTTCCTCATACCTAAATCGGTATGAGGAACTTTCGTTGCGGAGGATGTGAGAATTTCTCCCTCGCCTTAAAATTTTTTCGTCAAAAAATTTTAGACTGGGCACCGACTCGCGACCCATCGTGCTCGATGGGTGCCCGCTCCGTCGTTCGAATCTCACCCTCAAAACTTCCAGTTTTGCTTTCCTCTGCAAATGAAAAACACCCCGGAGGGTGTCTTTCATTTGCGGAGGATGTGAGATTCGAACTCACGGTTCGGTTTCCCGAACGACGGTTTAGTAAACCGTTGATTTAAGCCACTCATCCAATCCTCCAGTATAGTATAGATTACTCGATTAGAGGCTTATTTGCAAAAGTTTTTATTCTTCTTTTGGATTGTATTTTTTTATATACCCCGCAACATCAAACTTTGATTTACATCCGTTGTAGCTCATGTAGCGTATTTTTCCGAAAATATCTCGGTCAAACCATGCCCGATCATGTACACCGCCAATAGACCAAGCCACTCCCACATATCCATTTGGGTCACGACCATCAAGCTCATATTTATCATTTAAATAGAGTGCAATCTGTAGTGCTTCCTCAGGATTTTTAGTCCATTCAAGTATCTTTTTTGCCCAATACATGCGCATGTATCCATGCATCTTTCCTGTATGTACCATCTGGAGTTGAGCAGCATTCCAGAGTGGGTCATGAGTATGTGCGTGTTCAAAGACTGTGCGTGTGTATGTGTACTCCCGCGCATCCTTTTCGTGCTCTTTTAGGGTCTTTTGTGCCCATGCAGGGAAGCCAACTACAGAATCGTAATGTGGATTGTAGTGACAAAAATTATCAGATAATTCTTTGCGTACAATCAATTCTTCGAGAAAAGCTTGCATGTGTATGTGTCCATGTCCATGCTTTTTGATTTCAAGGGCGACTCGTTGTGCTGATATTTGTCCAAAATGGAGATATGGTGACAGGTCTGATTGGCCATCTTTTGTGGGGTCATTTCGGTCAGTGTTGTATGCATGCAATCGTTCATGTATAAACTGTTTGAGGACACGGTGAGCAGCTTTTTCTCCGCTGATGCACCATTGTACTTCAGGTACGCTCATATCTACATGAAGTGAATCATATACATCTTTCCAATGAGTTTTTTTGTGAGATACTTCGAGAGTTTGTTTTTTGAGAGAGGGTATATCTGTCAGGTATTCGTGGAGAACCTTATGAATTTTTGGTCTCAGTGTATATGCACCAAATTCTTGTTTTGGAGAAGCGATTCGGCATGGAACGATATTGTGGGTGTCAACTTCGTATAATGCGCATTCACATGAGTGTGCTACAGACTCTCTCCATTTCTTTTTAATATGGAGTGGGTCAAAGTCTGTCACGATCGCCCCTGCCTTTATCTTGTGAGCATATGCAAGAATTTCCTTGCTCGGGTCTCCTTGAAGAAGATGAAAGCGAATATTGTGCTTTTCGAGTTCTTGCTCCACTTCTTCAAGTCCCTTGAGCATAAAACCATACTGACGGATGGTAGCTTCGAGAAAATGAGGAACCAAACAAAATACCACTATGAGTTCTTGGTTCTTTTCTGAAGCAAGTGTTTGAGCGTGAAGGAGTGCCCAGTTGTCGTGTGCTCGTTGGTCTCGACTCATCCAGTATAGTATCGGGCCGTCTCCGATAGGGTGGTCATTGAGTGGATGTATTCTTCTTTGATCAATTATGTGCTTCATGTGTATTTTTTTATAATCTTTTTCATATTCGCTTTGCGTTCTGGAGATAATTTCTCAAGATTTTTTATAAGCACAGTAAGTCGTGGATTTTTAGCAATTACTGCACGGTGGTTTTCGAGAAATACATAGAACAGACTGTCCCATATTTCACACCATTCACCTTTTTTGTAGTCGCTCATTTTAAGGACGTAATGTGAGGAGCTAAAATATGGTTTAGTGGTGACAGTGCCTCCATCAGCAAATTGACTCATAGCATACACGTTTGGCACCATGACCCAGTCGTATGCATCGATAAATAGATCCATAAACCAATCATAAATATCTGACGGTTTGATCTGCAGGAGAAGCATGAAGTTTCCAAGGATCATCAGGCGTTCAATGTGATGACAGTATGCGTGTGTAAGTACTTTCTGAATGGTGTGGTCGATAGGGTGTATGCCTGTTGTTGCATTATACCAAGATTGGGGAAGCTTTCGTGTATGCTTTAAAAAATTTTTGTTTCGCATCTCAGAACCTTTGAGAACATACACTGCACGCATAAATTCTCGCCAGCCAATGATTTGACGAATGAAACCTTCGAGTGATGCAATCGGTGTGTGATGTTGTACCGATAATACCTTTTCAGTGATTGTTGCAGGGGACAAGAGCCCAATATTTAAAGGTGCAGAGAGTGTACTATGAAAAAGAGTCGAGTCTTTTTCTGTGATCGCGTCTTCATATGCACCAAACAAGCTCAGTTTGTGGGTTATAAAGTGAGTGAGAAGTTTTTGGGCGCTTGCGTGGTCTATAGGATAATTGAAATCTTCCGCATTTCCCGGGTTATGTTTGAAGTGTTTGTTTGTGTAGTCTATTGCTTCAGCAACATGTGTATCTTTTGTGTGGTTGATGTCGTATGGAAGAGAAATATCTTTTGGGAGTCGTTTCCTGTTTTCTGTATCAAAACTCCATTTACCACCTATCGGTTTATCGTTATCCACCAATATACCCAGTCTTTTGCGTTGGTATATGTAAAAACTATTCATGAGTAGTTTTTTCTTTCCCTTAAAAAAAGAATTGATGGTTGGTAGTGGTGTTAAGAAATTTGGTGTCTCTTTTATAGAAAAAGAAGGGAAGGAAGAGAAAGATTTTTTGAGCCTACGTTCGAGTATATAATCTACCGGATCGTATACAGTAAATACCTGATCTTTTTTTGTGTTAAAAAAAGTGGCTACATGTTCTGGATCAGGGTGGTTTGTATATTCAAAATAATGCACCTTAAATCCTTTGTGTGTAAGCTTTTCCATGATTGCCCGCATAGAAGCTCGATGCAAGACAATTTTTTGTTTATGAAAATTTCTTGGGTATTTTTTATCACCAAAAAAGAGAGGGTCTTCGATGAGTACAAAGACCGTCTCTTTTGGAAATAAGAAAAGTTCTTCAAAAAGTTGGTGTGGGTAGACGAGGTGGTATATATGTTTCTGTGGTGCCATAGTTTCAAATCAAATAGACTGAATAGATGAAATTCTCCCACTCTGTAAACAGTTTGGAATGATGTAACCAGATGAATATGGTGTTTACCTATCCTTCAACACACCTAAAAGCACAATTGTTGTAATGATGAAACCAGCAATAAAAATAGCTGTGTGAGAGAGCATATTATTTTTTCAAGAAAGCACCGAGTGCGAGAATTGATGGTACCCAAAGACCTACAAAAAGACCTTGATCTGTTTGGCCTACAGACCAAAGGTATACTGCCAGAGCTAAAGAAAGAGCCGCACCCAATAATATATATGTTTTCATGTGTATTATATGTTAATTGTATACTTTTCGACTACACATATATTGTATCATGTGTTCTGTAAAAAGGTTGTGGATGGGGAGTGTGACGTATTAGTTATTTTGTGTGTACTTGATCACTTGATCAATCATGCCATGTACACGCTTTTCCCAATATTCAGTATTTTTTATTTCTCCAGATGTTTCAAATAGTTCGTTGACGTTTGCAAAGTATACAGCAGCATTGATAATCATCATTTGGAATGCAGAAAGCACTAGCTTGAGTTGTTCTGCCATTCGAGCGCCACCTATCGGACCATTTGAGACCCCACAGATTGCTACAGGTTTTCCTTCGTAGACATCGTATGCGTTATCAAGGAGGAGTTTAAGTTCGCCGGGATATCCGTGGTTGTATTCAGGAGAGATAATCACCATTCCATCATGTTCTTTAACGAGAGTATTCCATTTGTCATTTAGTTCTTTGGATAATTGTGATGTGATTGATTGAGGGAAATCACGAACATCAACAAATGTAGGTTCTATGTCAGTGCGTGTGTGTGCTACAGACATTACAAATTTTGAAACTTGTTCACTTTTTCTTCCTTCACGTGCAGTACCGAGTAAAAAAAGTATTTTTTTCATGGCGATGTGGGTTATATGAATTATAATGTATATATTACAGCGGGCAGGTTGTTTTTCCTATTGCTGCATAAAAACCACACCAACTGAATATTGCTTCAAATAATGTAAACCCAGAAAAGAAAATGATAATTGGGTTCCACGATGTGCTCATAGCCCAGAGTAGCAAGAGAACAGCGATAATCAGGCGCATAATTCGATCGTTTTTGCCTATGTTTTTATGTAGTCCTCGTGACGTCCCTGGAAAAATTTTTTTGAGGATGAGGCGATATAGAAAACCTGTTATAAACGCAAAGATATAGAGTATAAGTACAAGTCCCCATCCAAAAGGTGATTTAATAAATCCAAGTCGAGATGTTTCAAAGAAATCTTTCTTGAGTTGTGGAATCAAACGTAATGCATTTTTTGTTTCTTTGAAATCAAAAGCCTCTTTCTTGCCAATAGCAAGAGAGTATTTACTGTCATTGTTACTACTCCACACAATAATCTCATATGTACCTGCATCAGCTTGGGCTGTATACTCAGGTCCTCGCCAATACCAATCTGCGCCAAATGGTTCGTAGAATTTTTCCCAGGTCACATTACTTGCTTCAAGTACTGCAATTTCATTTCCATTTTTAATAATTACAGCTGATACATCCTTTTTTTGATTTTTTGTATCAGGCACAAGAAGATTTACATACAATTCAAACGGCTCTGAAGCGTTGATTATGTAAGCATCTGGTTTATTGGTGAGTGTGCCGTAGTATGCTTTAGAGATCTCAGGGTCAACAACGATTGTTTGCTGGCTTTCAGTGATACGTGGTTGATGTGCGTGTGCAATCAGTGGGGTAACTATTATGATAAATAAAAAAAGACCAATGTGTTTAAAAATGTGTTTCATAATATAGGTATAAGTATATCATGGGCATATACTAAACTAGTATCCATAATTTATTGGAATATAGATTTTTCACTTTACTCAGACTTTGCGGAGACGGAGAGATTTGGTCAGGAATAATTTCAATTCCGTTGAATCAAAATCCGTGGAGACGGAGAGAGTTTCTCCTTCGCCTTAAAATTTTTTCGTCAAAAAATTTTAGGCTAGGCACCGACTCGCGACCCATCGTGCTCGATGGGTGCCCGCTCCGTCGTTCGAATCTCTCCCGAAAAATCTTTGATTTTTCTTGCTCCGCAAATCAAAAACACCCCAAAGGGTGTCCTTGATTTGCGGAGACGGAGAGATTCGAACTCTCGGTGCCTT
>DBEI01000037.1:0-130 GCA_002294445.1 Patescibacteria group bacterium UBA910 | reverse complement strand
ACATTAGACCGCTCTGACACGTCTCCAATTTGTACTTACTCTAAATAATATACAACAATATTATTTAAGTTACGTGCCTCTTTGCGAAAAGGGCACATTAGGTCACAGATAATTTTCTGCTGAAAATTTC
>DBEI01000018.1 GCA_002294445.1 Patescibacteria group bacterium UBA910 | reverse complement strand
GCACTTGATCAGTATATTCAAGAGTATCAACCGTTCAAGCTTGTGAAAGCTGATAAAGGAGCGGGTCAGCAGATGATTTCTGATTTAGTGACTCGTCTCTATTTTGTAGCTCAGATGCTTGATCCGATTATGCCTGAAACTTCAGAAAAAATAAAAACTCTGATTAAAGAAAATAAAACTCCTGAAGTACCGCTTTTTGTACGCAAAGACTAATGACTATTGACTCATGACTATCAACTATATCGATATCCACTCCCACCTCTATTTTAAAGATTTTGATTCTGATAGGGATGAGGCTATTACCCGCATGAAAGAGCAGGGTATTGCGACGATTTCAATTGGTACCAACCTTGAAACATCTAAGCAGTCAGTTGCATTGGCACACATGTATGAAAACATGTATGCCTGCGTAGGTATGCATCCTGCAGATGTGGCTGATACACATGTCCCAGAAGAAATAAGTCTACTTGCGGAAGATCAAAAGGTTGTAGCAATTGGTGAGTGTGGTTTTGACTACTTCAGACTTGAAGGTGATGCGTCGGAGATTAAAGAAGCTCAAAGGAGAGTATTTGAACATCAAATAGAACTTGCACTCAAAGTAGGCAAACCGCTCATGCTTCACTGCAGGGCAAGCAAAGGGACTCAAGATGCGTACTATGACACACTCGATATTCTCGAGAGGTATCATAAAGAATACGGAAATAAGCTTTCAGGTAATGCTCACTTTTTTGCAGGGGATATGGATGTTTTGAAGCGGTTTTTGAATATTGGTTTTACCGTTTCGTTTACAGGGGTGGTGACATTTACTCATGATTACGATGAGCTTATACGATATACACCACTTGAATCCCTTCATGCAGAGACCGATGCTCCTTTTGTGGCACCAGTGCCTTACAGAGGGTCGAGAAACAGCCCAGAATACGTCCCACAGGTTGTTTCTGCTATTGCTCGTATCAAAGGCGAGGAGGAAGAAAAGGTTAAAAAAACCCTTATTTCAAACGCTCAAAGGGTATTTCGGTTACCTCATAACTAATACATGGGAGACCTTGCGTTTGGCCGGTACTTGTGATAGTCTTTGACTCATGGAAAAAGAGAACAAAAAACTAGCAAAAACAGCACCAAAAACCGATACTTCAAAGATTTATGAACTCGGTTATATTCTCGTATCATCTCTTCCTGATGAAAAGATTGCTTCTGAAGTTGAATCTATAAAAGATCTTCTTTCTAAAAACGCTGCAGATCTTGTTTCAAGTGAAGATCCGATCCTTATCGACCTTGCATATCCAATGGTAAAAGTTGTGTCTGCACAACGACAGAAATACTCACGAGGGTATTTCGGATGGGTTAAATTCGAAGGTGAACCAGATGCACTTGCTGAGATCAAAAAAGCGCTCGATCTTTCAACAACAGTCCTTCGATATATGATCGTAAAAACTGTTCGAGAAAACACACTCCTTAATGGTAAAATGGTTCTCCGAAAGGAAGAACGAGAGGAGGTGGCACTTGAAGAGGGATCTGATGAGGTACTGAGTGAGTCAGCAGAAGTTCTTGATAAATCAATTGATGATCTTGTAATTGCATAATCTATGTATCTCAACAAAGCCATTGTTATAGGAAATCTCACTCGTGATCCAGAACTCAAGGCACTCCCATCTGGTATTACAGTTACAAGTTTCTCTGTAGCAACAAATCGGGTTTGGAAAGATAAAAATGGTGCAAAACAGGAGAGTGCGGATTATCACAACATTGTAGTGTTTGGTCGCCAAGCAGAAATCGCTAATCAGTACCTCAAAAAGGGTGCATCAGTATTGGTAGAGGGAAGAATGCAGACACGAAGTTGGGATGATGCGAGTGGCAAGAAAAACTACCGAACAGAGATAATTGCCGACCGTATCCAGTTTGGTCCTCGTACTGGTGGAGTATCAACAGTTCCTTCCCAAGCTCCAGCGAGTGATTCAGGTGCACCTGATCATGGTGGTCCTAAAGGTCTCGATACTATCGAATACCCTGAAGAAGAGATTAATCCTGAAGACATCCCTTTTTAGCAGAACTTCCACATGTGCCCGCTCTCATCGTTGAAAGTTCCTCGACAATCCTCATCGTACAACTAGTACGCCTCGGATTCTCTCAAAACTTTCGCCTCGATATCGGACAAATCTGAAAGTTCTGTTTAAGAAGATAATTTAAAAGTTTACAAAAATTAAGATAAATAAGATGAAGTGTTACTTTACCCAAAACAACATACAGCATATCGACTATAAAGACGTGGATTTGCTTAAGAAGTTCCTTAACCCGCATGCGCGAATGCTTTCACGTAAGCGAACAGGAACTACTGCTAAAAACCAGCGAAATCTTGCTGAGGCTGTGAAGCGTGCTCGATTCATGGGACTTCTTCCATACGTAGCAAGATAAACCCCCATATTCGGGCAATTTCTTTGTTGGACTTCGGTAGAATAGTTCTCACCTGCGCACTCAGGCAGGCTCGAACTATTCTCCTTGTCCGCCTTGAACTTACCTCGAATCTGAAGGTTTATAGGATTTATTCTCAAAGTGTGGTAATTTAAAAATACGATAAAACAAAACCACCTATTGGTGGTTTTGTTTTATCAGGATGTATAAAATTACCTTAGATACACGAAGCGGAAGG
>DBEI01000054.1:3923-4723 GCA_002294445.1 Patescibacteria group bacterium UBA910 | reverse complement strand
TCCTCATCCCATCCAAGTTTTGAACCAACAGATTCTGCTACTTGTTCTTTTCGCCAGCCTTCTTGAACATAGATCATACGGACAGATGGGTTTGCAAGGTTTTGATAAAAAGAAAAAGAAGCGAGATCGCTTAGAGGTATGTGATAATAGTGAAGCACTCCTCCGAGTGCGCAGAAAGAGATAAAGGGAAGTACAAGAAAGTATGGAACTTTGCGAGATGACCGTGAACGTTTCATAGCTTTGATATTTATATACATTATAGTATAGTAGTCTGCATATGTCACTGAAAACTTTTTTCTTAAAGAAGATGCTTTCATCAAAAATGAAAGGTGTCCCACAAGCAGAGCAAGATAAAATATTTGAACTTATCGAAAAGAATCCAGATCTTTTCCAAAAGATTGGTACAGAAGTTCAGGATAAAATGCAGAGAGAGGGTAAAGATCAAATGGCTGCTGCGATGGAAGTGATGCAAAAATACAAAGATCAGTTGCAGGGATTAATGAAATAAATATTCAAAATAATCGAGGTTTGTAGGCTTCACAAAAAATCACTCTTGAAAGGGGTGATTTTTTGTATCTAAATATTTTATCCACAACTTTTTTCTTGTAGGTGAACAAATGTTCACCTATACTGTTTCATATACAAGAAACACAAATTAACAACAAAACCATGAGTAAACAAAACTTTGAAAAAGCATTACGAGATGAGCTTGAGATACTCAACGACACCATCGATCGTAAAATCATTAAAGGTCTTCCGTATGCAAAAGAGGCCCGTCGACACAAGATAATTCTTTCTCA
>DBEI01000054.1:0-3579 GCA_002294445.1 Patescibacteria group bacterium UBA910 | reverse complement strand
TTTGGGTTTACTTCATTTTTCTTCTAATGAACTCATACAAAGATAAAATTTTTGGGTTTTATACCCGATACAGACGGATGCCAAACTATCAAGAGATCATGGATCTTGTTGGTTTTAAATCTAAGAATGCTGTATCTAAACTTATAGACAAACTCATTGATGAAGGTGTAGTTACCAAAGATTCAAAAGGTAAGCTTTCGCCCACAAAGATGATTGGTGAGCTACCCCTTTTAGGGCTTGTTGAAGCTGGATTTCCGACCATTGCCGAAGAGGAGGTGTTGGAGACACTTTCACTAGATAACTATCTCATCAAACACAGAGACTCTTCATATCTCCTTGAGGTAAAAGGGGACTCAATGATTGAAGAAGGTATCAAAGAGGGAGATTTGGTTATTGTAGAGCGTACAGGTGTCGCCAAAGATGGTGATATTGTTATTGCTGAAGTAGATGGTGGATGGACGATGAAATATTATAAAAAGAAAGGCAATCAAGTGTATCTCATGCCCGCTAACAAAAACTATAAACCTATTTATCCAGAATACGATCTAAAAATTGCAGCTATTGTGAGAGGGGTGATACGGAAATACTAAAGTTTATGATGCGTACTCATCAAAAAAATAGAGTATACGTGTTTATTGATGCGGCAAATTCATGGCAGGCACAAAAAGCAAAAGGGAAAATGTTTGATTATCAAAAACTAAAAACTTTTTTAAAAGAAAAGTTTAATGCTTTAGAAATTAAAATATTCTACTACACAGCATATCCGGCAAAAGGGACCAGAGATTATAATATGGATGGAAGACATAAGTTTTTTACATATTTAAAAAAAGAACTAAAGTTTATCGTCAGGAAGAAAGAGTTAAAAAGAATTGTGACACATGGCACTGAAGGAGATTTTGTACAAGAAAAAGGAAATATGGATGTTGAAATGACTATTGACGCGATGCAGTATGTAAATAAGTATGACTCAGCAGCTTTATTTACCGGAGATTCTGATTTTCTTGCTCTAATTACGTATATTAAAAATAAAGGAAAAAAAGTGTATATATTTTCTTCAAAAAATAATATATCTCAAGAATTGCGTACGGGTGGAGATGGGTACTTTGACGTGCTCACTCTAGAGGAATACATATGGGGCAGAGAGTTGAAGTATAGAGGTGAGAGGTCTTAAAACAAAGCAACCCTCCTTGCGGAGGGTTGCCCTTGGATGTAATACCCTTACGGTTATGGAAAACCGAAAGATGATATATTATATACTCTATTTTTTAAAAAAGTCAACCTTAGTGTCTATTACTGTGGATAAGTAACAAGAAAAAACTAGCATAGTAAATTTTGGCTAGTTTTTATTATTTACTAACCTCGGTATTGCTTTATTGAAGCTGTATTTTACCTACCATACAGTATTTTTTAGGTGTGGTATTGACTATTTTGTTTTTTGGATTCCAGTGGATAAAACACTTGACAGCGGGTGGGGTGGGCGTATAGTTATGGCAAATTCATTTTGGGTTTTTCCCTTTGTTCTTTTCATCTTCTTTATCCGCAATTGGTGGTGTTTTAACTTATTAGGTGTGTATATTTAAAAAATATTTCACTCTTATGAAAACTACTTACAATTGTTTTCGTGTTATTAAGAAATTATTTTCTCCTTTATTAATAACCTTTAGTGTCGTATTTACGTTTTCTTTTATAGGTGGATTTGCTCCTTATGCATCAGCACAGGAAATCTCTGTGCCTGTAGAGAGTATTCTTGCACCACAAGTGGTCACCTCTGAGGTGGTAGTGCCTGATGACAATACGGTGTTGATTGCTGAAGACCCGATAGGGGATCTAGCGGCCGTGACGCTTCCGGAAGTGGTTCCAGTAATCGAGCCGAGTCCAACACCAAGTGAATATATAGTCGCGCCACCGGATCCTATTTCGGTGCCAGTAGTGATGCCTGCGGTATTGTCTACACAAAAGAGCGATTATAGTCCAGGAGATACGGCTCTTGTGCTAGGTAAGTTTTTTGCACCTTTTGAGCAGTTAACTCTCAAGATTTTTGGTAGTGATGAAAATAATGCCAATTATACAGAGTCGACTCAGGGTATAGTTGCAAATGAGCAAGGTGACTTTACAAGCACATATACTCTCGATTCATTATTTAGACCATTTTATGAAATGGTTGCGTATGATGCGGGTGGTATTGAGCGAGCATCAGGATGGTTTAGAGATTCTACTATTGGTACATATGACCAGTGTTCAAATAATGGTGGTGATGTAGGTTACACAACCGGAGATACTGGTTGCCGTTGGATCAATGGAAATCTCAATAGTAATAATTCTACATACCACGAAGGCGAAGCTACTGTACAACGCTTGTGGCTTCGAGGATATGAGCCAGGTTCCACTCATACAGTGACGTTGCAGTATGGTACTACCAAGGGAGGTCATCATGCTTATGACTTCTTAACAAATTGGAATCATTCAGAATCTTGGGTTACCGAATCAGATCTTTGTCAGGATATAACAGGGTGTGTAGGTACAACACCTGTCGTGTCTGCACCAATCCCTCAGGACCCACGAGCAAATAATTTTGATAATTTTGCACGTTCTATCGAAGTGCGTGGTGCTACTGTAGCATCTGTATCAACACCATCTCTAGTTAATGGTACATATAATGGTGATAGTGATACACAAGTGGTGGTTACCTTTACTGTAGATAATGCAGATACTGCAGGTGATATGTGTAGTACTGACAACAGAAACCGAGTGTCTTGTGATGTAGCACTTTTCTTTGGTGCTCATGTTGCACAAACTTCAGAATGGCATCCATATAATGGTACAACTGGTGCAGGTGCTATTTCCGGATCACCATATCATGTGGCTCTTGCTGCAATAGATCAAGGTTCTGCAGGTCAACGAGATAATCAGATGGCTGCCAGCGCACTTCCCCCCACACTTACTATTGTGAAAAAAACAATAGGAGCAGATGGAACATTTAATTTTGTTACTACTGGTGGAAATGGGTTGCCAAGCAATGTCTCAATTGCTCCACATAACAATATAGGTACAAGTACGACATATATTCTTTCAAAAACAGGATCGTACTCTGTAGCTGAGACTGTGCCTCTTGGATGGACTCTTGTAAGCTCAAGTTGTTCTAATGGTAGTCCGGTAAATGCAATAAACATTAATACAAACGAAAGTGTTGTATGTACGTTTACTAATATTCTCAATAAAGCCACGTTAACACTCGTAAAAAGTGTGGTAAATGATAATGGTGGTACGGCACAGCCAACAGATTGGACACTTTCTGCAACAGGTCCAACGAGTATTTCTGGTGTTACAGGGTCTGCCGGAGTTACTGATGTAATGGTTGATACAGGCGTCTACACACTTGCGGAGACTGGTGGCTCATCTGGATATACAGCAAGTAATTGGTTATGTACTGCAGGTGTGTTGAATGGTGCAGAACTTACACTTGCACCCGGAGAACATGCGACATGTACTATAACCAACGATGATAAACCTGGAACATTGATTGTGAGAAAAATAGTTCAGAATGGAACCACAGGTGCAACAAAAATATCATCTGATTTC
>DBEI01000003.1:1121-10721 GCA_002294445.1 Patescibacteria group bacterium UBA910 | reverse complement strand
GGTTAAAAAACCAAGACCTTCGATCCATTCGATTAGGTTCTTCATGAGAGTCTGTATGTATAATAACACGCATTTTTTACGTATGTCAACTAGTTTGATTGACAAAATATATACAAAATGCTATATTTATGGGGTAACTTACATCTCATTTTTTGAAGAGATTTCTCTGCGCCATAGGCGCCTTAGTCTGAAATTCGAGACCATTTCGCAGCTTTTTATATCTAAGCGAAAAAGTTATAGGGCTCGAAACCTTCAGCAAATATACAATTCGGTATATTTCTATTAAGTAAAAATATATATGTATTCAGAAAGACCTCGTTCTCGAGGAAATAATTTTTCGCGACATTCGCATGGTGTTAGCGTTGGACCAAAACGAAGTTTTGGCTCACGTCCATCATTTGGATCTCGTGGAGGTTCACGATTTGGTTCTCGAAAACCAGCTCGTCGAAACCAATCTACATTTAACGATATCTCTCGTTTTGTAAATAAAGTAACTAAGGCAGAAGAAGTTGAGGTATTCGTACCTGAACACGCCTTTAGTGATTTTGCGATTCATGATGCTCTTAAAGCAGTGATTCTCAACAAAGGATATACAACTCCGACCCCTATTCAGGATAAGTCGATTCCTCACATTTTAGCTGGTCTTGATGTGGTGGGTATTGCAAACACCGGTACAGGGAAAACAGCTGCATTTCTTATTCCTCTTATTCATAAAGTAATGATTGGAATTATGGCAAAGCGAAACGAACAAGTGCTCATTGTAGCACCTACTCGTGAGCTTGCGATTCAGATTGATAATGAATTTAAAAAATTCACTGATGGTTTGAATCTGTATTCAGTGTGTGTAGTAGGAGGTGCTCCAATCAATAAACAAATTCGTGAACTTCGGGTTCATAATGATTTTATCATTGGAACTCCAGGACGTATTAAAGATTTGATGGAGCAAGGATATATTAATCTTTCAAAATTTAACACAATTGTACTTGATGAAGCTGATCGAATGCTTGATATGGGGTTTGTGAATGATATGCGCTTTATGATGGCTAAGATGCCACAAGTGCGACACACTCTCTTCTTTTCAGCAACGCTCTCGAAAGAAATCGAACAATTGATTGGTGAGTTTCTCAACAATCCAGTACGAGTATCTGTAAAGACACGAGATACGTCAAAAAATATTGACCAAGACGTGGTACGCACAGGTGGTAAGGATAAGCTTGATGTACTTCATGATATTTTGAATCAACCAGAATGTGAAAAAGTAATCATCTTTGGTCGAACAAAACATGGAGTAGAACGGCTTTCAGACATGCTTTCTAAACGAGGCTTCAAAGCTGATGCGATTCATGGTGACAAAAATCACACAGGACGACAGCGAGCACTTGGTAAGTTTAAGGATAATCATATTCAGATTCTTGTGGCAACAGATGTTGCTGCTCGAGGACTCGACATTCCAAACGTCTCACATGTGATCAATTATGATCTTCCGTCTACATATGAAGATTATATTCATAGAATTGGACGAACGGGACGAGCAGGGAAGACTGGTAAAGCTTTGACATTTATAGATTAGTTACATAGCAAAAAACCGCTTCGGCGGTTTTTTGTTTTTGTGACTACAGTGTAGTATATTAATTGTTATATATTATCAATATAAATTATTACATGAAAAAAATTATCAGCATTGTAATTGTAGTGGTTCTGCTTATTGGAGGATATGTGCTTCTTAGGAAACCAAACACATCATCAAATACTACAGCATTGAAAGTCGGTATCATTCTTCCGCTCACCGGAGATTTGTCAATAACTGGCGAAAAAATATATCAAGGTGTTCAGTTGGCACAGGCAGAATTAGAAAAAGATGGAGTTACATTTGTTGTTGAAGATAGTCATTCTAAGCCAGTAGATGCAGTAAGCGCAGCATCAAAGCTTTTGAATGTTGATAAGGTGGATGTGATCGTTGGTACCTACTCTCCGGATGAAACAATTGCAGTTGCACCTCTTGCACTTAAAGCAAATAAAAGCGTGTTCTCCTTCTCATTTTGTAGTGATTCATTCTTGAAATTAAGTAATGTTTTCTGCGGATATCCGAACGCTGATAAACAACTAGATACTGCTGTCCCTATGATCCAGAAGAAAGGTATAAAGACAATAGCACTTATTGATGGAAACAGTGATTTCGGACAACAATCTAGAGATGGCATGGTACGTAAAGCTGGAACTGTTGGATATACAGTTGTCTATAATGATTTGGCTCCTAGTGGTGCTCGTGATTATCGAACATTTGCAACCAAAATAATTGCTGCAAAACCGGATGCTGTATTTACTGCCATGGATAATCCTACAGATGCACTTGAAATTATCAAGGAATTAAAACAACTAGGATACAAAGGAACAGCCATTACTTTCGTAGATCCCGATAACAAAAATTTGGCAAAATATGGTCAGTATGGCGAAGGAACATTTGCTCCCGGTATTGCTCCAAGTAAGTTTTCAACTGCGTACACGAATGCATTTAAAGCAAAATTCAACAGCGAACCAGATTATGCTTCAGCACTGGGTTATGATATGACTACTTATGTGGTGAAAGTTATGCAAGCAAACCCTGAAAAAGATGCAACCACGGCCGCATTGTCTTATTCTTACAAAAATCCAGCTATCACAAACTTTAGTTTCTTACCAGATCACACAGTGGTTTATCAGATGGAACTTCAGATGGCAAAAAATCAGCAGTATGTGAAAGCGGAATATTAGAATTAAATAAAAATCTAAGCATTGAAAAAGCCCCGACCGAAATCGGGGCTTTGCTTTAGTCCACGTGCGAACTCTAGACTTGAATGTACTCCTCGTGACCGATACCGTAGTCACTTTTGAAAGTGGCCTCCGGCTGGTCGTCAATGACTACTCGAACAGTCGCACCTTTCATGGTGGACTTCGAGGTGATCTTGTAGAAAACCCCGGCCTTATGAAGTTGCTTGGAAAGAGCGTGTACGTCTCCGCCTGTCCAGATGGTGATCGGCCCGCCGTCCGCTTTTTCTTTTACTAAAGCGAGAACTTCAGGACGAAGTTGTCCGTCCGAGGTCAGAAGGGTCCCCTCCACATCCACGCATACGTCGGGGAATTTCTGACCTGCAAACTGGCTTTTGATTTCTCTGGTGGATTTTGCTGATTCCACCAAAGAAATCAATTCTGCTTGAGGTTGATCACCAAATACTCCACGAGCTTTCTCCTCCCATTGCACCATTCGATCAGTGTCTCGTCGGGCGGAAGATAGATCGTGATTAAGGACTCCGATCGTGTCTTGTGTTTGCTTGGCGGTGAGGAGTGCGATTGCGAGAGGGTCGGGCTGGCGACTGCCAACTGCAACCTCTTCGATTGCACTCATGAGATCTTCCGGTAGTGCTGGTAAGCGCCGGAGCATCACGTTCGGGTATGCCATCGCTGCATGCCACTCTTGGCCTTTGCGATCGATGTACATCTCTGCTGTCTGCCATCCGAGCATAACAACAGGCAGACCTTCCTTTGCAATTTCAAGAACAATGCTGAGTCCAGCAACATCTTGTAGATTATCGTATGGAGTCAGTTTCTGTTCCAATTGCACGACGTAGAAGTTCTGGTCACCAATCTGAGAAAACAGTGTGGCCAGAAGCTCTCCAATCTTTTGATCAGCAAAAATCTTCATTGCGGTGCTCCCTGTGAAATTTTTTTAGATACAATTTCTAAAAATATTATATATCTAAACAATGTAAAAGTCAATCTGTCAAATAACTCGTATTCTCAAGTGTTTTGTGTTGATGGGGGTCAAATATTACGGTATAGTGGTGTTATGGAAATCATCTCGCAACTGATTGTGAATAGTGTTATTGCTGGAGCTATTTACTCGATGGTGACCCTTGGATTCAACCTCATTTACGGCACTGCCCAGTTTTTTGATTTGGGATATGGTGTACTCACGGCAGTTGGTGGATACGCTGTTTTCTATTTCTCAAAAATGCTTGGCCTCAATATCTACCTAAGCATTGTACTTGGGGTGCTTATCGCAGGACTCATCGGTTTTCTTATTGAAAAAATAGTGTATGAAAGATTACGTAAACAGAAAGCGTCGAGCATGGTCTATATGGTGACGGCTTTGGGAGTGATGACCTTGCTTCAAGCAGTGATCTCCATTCTTTTTTCAAGCCAATTTCAAGTCTTTCCCGTAACGATTAATGCAAATACTTACCAAATACTTGGAGGAGTAATCACTGGTGTTCAGCTTATTACTCTTATAATTTCTATTCTCATAATGTTTGGATTGGTACTTTTGCTCAGATTTACAAAATTTGGTAAAGCCGTCAAAGCAGTCTCTGATGATGTGGAAGTTTCCAAAATAGTCGGTATAGACACTGATTCGATTATAAGCAAAGTATTTTTTCTGGGCTCTGCTATTGCAGGACTAGCTGGAATCTTAGTCGGGTTTGATACTGGCATTGAACCAACGATGGGATTCTCACTTCTTCTCAAAGGAGTGATCGCTTCAATTATTGGTGGTATTGGAAATATTTACGGCGGGGTACTTGGATCATTTTTGCTTGGTTTTATAGAAAATTTTGGTATATGGAAAATCTCTGGAGAATGGAAAGATGCAATTTCATTTGCAGTTTTGATTATCTTTCTGCTATTCCGACCAGAAGGAATACTCCGAAAAAAATAATATGGAATACCTTATACACATCGCAATAATTATCGGAATATACTCGATGCTCGCGATGTCTCTAAATCTCGTTGTTGGTTTTACTGGTCTATTGTCAATAACTCAGGCCGCTTTTTATGGTATCGGAGCATATGTCACTGCAATACTTCTCACATCTTTTGGGATTAATTTTTTCCTAGCACTTATTGCAGGAATAATCATTACAGGAATCATAAGTCTTGCGATAGGATACGTTCTGTCAAAATTTAACGGGGATTATTTTGCTCTCGGTTCCTTTGGTTTTAATATTATTGTCTATAGTATTTTTCTTAATTGGCAGAGTCTCACTCGGGGACCGCTCGGTATTCCGGGCATTGCCAAGCCTACATTGTTTGGTCTTGATTTTAGTGAGAATAATTATTTTCTGATTCTAGTTATTATCTGTGCAATACTTGTATACTTTCTTTCTGAATTTATTACAAAGTCATCTTTCGGTAGAGTGCTCAAAGCGATTCGTGAAGACGAAAAAGCAATACAAGTATTTGGATACAATACGCTCTTTTTCAAACTGACTATTTTTGTTATCGGAGCAATGATCTCTTCCGTTGCTGGAGCATTTTATGCTTCCTATATTACCTATGTTGATCCGACATCTTTTGCGCTATCAGAATCAATCTTTATTTTGGCAGTCATCATTCTTGGAGGATTGGCAAATAATAAGGGTGCAATGATTGGTGCGGTTTGTCTGGTAATTTTGCCTGAAATCCTTCGTTTTGTTGGATTTCCGTCAGATATTGCTGCGCAAATGCGTCAGGTGACATACGGCCTAATTCTTGTATTGTTGATGCTGTATAGACCTCAAGGGTTAATGGGGGAGTATAAATTATAATTTAATAGATTATTATGAATAAAAAAATCTGGATTGCGATAGCAATAGTTATAGTGGTTATTCTAGGGATTGGTGTTGTTAAATCGAAAACACCAAAAATAACTGATAATGTTCCTATTAAAATAGGTGCTGCTCTTGCGCTTACTGGTGATGCTTCCACGTGGGGAGAAGCAGAAAAAAATGGAATTAATCTTGCTGTAAATGAAATCAACTCAAATGGGGGAGTCAATGGCAAGCGAATAGAAGTAGTGTTTGAAGATACTAAAAGTTCTTCCAAAGACTCTATTTCTGCTGTCCAAAAATTAGTAAGTTTTGATGGACTATCTTATATCATTGGACCTACATGGCTTGATAGCTATCCCGGAGCCCAAGGAGTTGTAAAAGATAAGAACGTCTTAATGATCAGTCCATCTGCAAGTATTACTGCCGTACAACAAGGAACTCCAACTAAAAATGTTTTCTCAGTTTGGTACAGAGTGGATTCTCTTACTGATGGTCTAGTAAAAGCTATCAAACAACAAGGAAAGGCAAAAGTTGCTCTTGTTTTTCAAAATGATCCTTACTACACAGAATTTATAGATTTCTTTAAGAAAGCCGCACAAGCCGAAGGAATTCAAATAATTTCAACAGATCTCATAAATCCTGGTACTTCTGATTTCAAAACCACTTTTGCAAAGATAAAAGCAGGTGGAGGGGATGGTGTGGTGTTTGGAATGTACGATGAAAAAATGGTGGCAGGATTCCTCAGGGATCATAAGCAAATAATTCCAGGTATCTCTACATATTCAAATGATGTCGTTAGGCAATTTGTTGAAAGTAATAATGATTACAAGCAATATCTTGAAGGGATTACGTTTGTAGAAAATTCTCCTTCTTCTCAATCTTTTGTTGATAAATATAAAAAGGCATACTCTACTGGCCCCGTATTATCGGCTTCTACCGCCTATGACACAATTATGATTATGGCTGATGTTCTCAAAAAAGGACAACAAAATCCTCTTGAATACATAGGTTCTTATTCATTCGATACTGTTTCGTTCGGCAACGTGAAGTTTGATTCGATTGGAGGGGTTGTGACTCAAAACAAACAGTATCAAGTTGGTCAAGTTAAAAATGGGGTGATTGTTCCAATTAATCAATAAATTTATGAATAAAAAGTTATGGATCGTAATTGGAATAACCTTGATATTAGGTATTGTGTTGTTTGGAGTTTCAAAAAATAAAACGCCAGTAGCAACTGGACCCATTAAGATTGGCTCTGTATTACCAATAACTGGAGACTTTGCTTTCTTTGGGGGTGAGATTTTGAGAGGTGCCCAGATCGCAATTGAAGAAGCTCAAAAGAGTAATCCAGATATCAAGTTTATAAACGAGGATGATCATTCCGATGCTAAAAGTTCTGTTAATGCCGCAAATAAGTTAACTTCAATTGATAAAGTGGATGGTGTTATAACGGCGACTCTACAAGAAGTTAAACCTATGGCGAGCATATTTAGTAACGGCTCAATTCCACTTCTCGCAACATGGGATAGTAATGATTACATCAAGACTGCTGGGAAAAATATCTTTACTATTGGTTTTTCTACAGAATATGCTGGTCAAATAATGGCTGATCACGCTTACAACACTCTTAAATTACGAAATGTTGCTGTCATGAGTGCGTTGGATGAGTGGTCTACTATTATTGCTAATGCTTTTACTAAGAGATTCACTTCTCTCGGTGGTCACGTTGTATTCAATGAACAAGTACAACCGAGCCAAAAAGAATTCAGAACACAGATTACAAAAATAAAAACTCTGAACGCAGATGGATTATATGCTCCGTTATTGCCCACAACAATCGGACCGCTTCTTAAAGAAATAAAACAACTTGGTTGGAAGACTACATTTATGACAGGAGATTCATTCTCCATAGATGAAATAGCTACAGCTGATGGAGGTGCTGAAGGTATATATTTTTCTAATCTGTATGCTGATAATACCAAGAGTCTTGATGCAAAATATCTCGCAAAGTATGGCGAGGCTCCGGGAGCTTCGGTGTTTGTATCATTCGGGTACGATGGGGTGAATACTGTGTTAGCGGCAATAAAAATAGCGAAAGATAAAAATATTTCTGTGAGCGATGCGATGCGACAAGTTAATATTTCTGGAACAGATAATCAGATCAATATGAAAGGCGGTCAATATTCAGAAAAGTTTGAAAGATTATATCAAGTTAAGGGTACTGATTTTGTAGAAGTAAAATAATGGAAATACTCAAGACCAAAGGAATAGCAAAACATTTTGACGGCGTACATGCTGTCGATAGTCTTTCTATTGGTTTTGAGAAGGGGAAGATCACAGGACTTATCGGACCAAATGGTTCAGGAAAATCTACGCTTATTAACTTGCTTACCGGTGTGATTAAAATAGATGGAGGCTTGGTTGTTGTTGGAAACAACGAAGAAATAAAAAGGTTACTACCACATGAAATTGCCGACTACGGTATCACGCGAACATTTCAAGATGTACATTTGTTTGAGCAGATGCGAGTACTCGATAATGTTCTCGTGGTGCTTACAAAAAGAAATGTATTCGCCTCACTTTTTGAAACTCATAAGAAATTTCACTTGGCACGAGCAGAGGAGGTACTGATAAAAGTTGGTTTGTGGGAAAAGAGAAATGAATTAGCAAAGAATCTGTCGTATGGACAAAGGAAATTACTTGAGATTGGGAGAGTGCTTGCTATGCAAAACGGCTTCGGAGATGACAGCGACATTTTCTTTTTTGATGAGCCATTCGCAGGACTGTTTCCTGAGATGCGAAAAATTGTAATCTCTGTAATTCAAGATTTGAAACAAAAGGGAAAGACCGTCATCCTTGTTGAGCATAATATGGATATTATTCGGGAACTTTGTGATCATTTGATAGTGTTGGATAGTGGTAAGCTCCTTGCAGAAGGTTTACCTCAGCATGTGTTGTCACAAAAAAGTGTCTTAGAAGCTTATTTAGGAGAATAATTATGGACAAAGAATTTTTACTACAACTTAAAGATGTTCACGTTCATTATGGAGGAGTAAAAGCTCTTGATGGTGCGAGTGTGTTTGTAAACGAAGGAGAGATTGTTGTGCTTATGGGTCCAAATGGAGCGGGTAAGTCAACTATTCTTAAAGCTATTTTTGGTATAGCTCCAATCGAGTCTGGAAAAATTTTGTGGCATGAGAAAGCGGTATTACCTTTAGCAAAAGAAATGGTAAATCGGGGAGTATCTTATGTACCACAGGGGAGAAAAGTATTTCGCAGTCTGACCATAAAAGAAAATCTTGAAATTGGAGCGTACACTGTAGCAAATAAAAACATTATTACACAACGTATTGCAGAAGTTCTTGAGTTATTTCCAGCACTGAAGATTAAACTTAATGAATCGTCGGGGAATCTTTCGGGTGGACAACAGCAGATGCTTGCGATTGCTAGAGGGCTGATGACTGATCCAAAGGTTTTACTTTTGGACGAGCCTTCACTGGGACTTGCTCCGAAAGTGGTAAAAGAAGTATTTGAAAAAATAAAAGAAATAAACGAAGCTCATAAAACGTCTATAATAATAGTTGAGCATAATTTAAAGTCAGTGAATGAAATAGCACACCGCACTTATGTGCTTGATAAGGGAAAGGTTGTTGCAGAAGGAGTCCCGACAGAGTTGATGTCTTCAGGGATACTCGAAAAAGTTTTCTTGGGAAATATGTAAAGAAAAAAAGAGGCGTTCATACTGGACACCTCTTTGAGTCTTTGTTACTTGGGTTTCGGCAGGCAGTTCTTCGATTGCACGTAGTCTTTCTGCGAAAGCCAAACAATGACCTTTGTGTTTCGGTCAATTGCTCCGGCCGGACTGATCACCTCGACAGTCGGTACCTGCTTGGTGTCGTCTGAGCGAGTGGTGATAGCGGTTGCTGTCCAACCATGTTGGCAGTGGTGATTATGGTCTTACGGTTCTGTGCAAAAAGCGCAACAGCTAGGAAAAGAATAGTCAGAACAAGAGTTTTCATTGATAGAACTCCTAATTAAA
>DBEI01000003.1:0-791 GCA_002294445.1 Patescibacteria group bacterium UBA910 | reverse complement strand
ATATATATATATATCTGTCAACTATTACAACATCAATAATCAAATGACCAAAATCATTTAGCTTTTCTTTTTGTTTTGCTTCATGGGATAATAGATACATGCAAAGAATTTTTATTGTGATTTGTTTCGTGATATTGCTTGCATTAGGGTTTGTATTTTTTTGGCGTGCAGATGCTATTAAAATAGCGTCATTTGCTACAAATACGATCGAAACAGACTTTTACACTATTTCAGTTACTCAACCAAAAGATGCAGAGAAAAA
Source organism: Patescibacteria group bacterium UBA910 (assembly GCA_002294445.1). Taxonomy (GTDB): domain Bacteria; phylum Patescibacteriota; class Minisyncoccia; order Phycocordibacterales; family DATDWN01; genus UBA910. The sequence continues at coordinate 529 of DBEI01000003.1, read as the reverse complement.
TTTTCCTGAGCTTTTTGCGGTTACTAAAAAAACAATCAATGAGTTTGAGAAACAATATGAAAATCTCAGTGAAGAAGATATAACAAAACTAGACCTTGGAGATAAAACATATGAGTTGCAGATTGACACTACTGTGGCTACTTCTTCAAAAACAGTTTCATATATTGTAAGTATGTACCAGTATACAGGAGGTGCTCATGGTACGACGATTGTAAAGACTTTTACGTATGATAACAATAATCATTTTGTTGGAGAAAAAGAATTATTTGGAGAAAAAGACTGGCGACCAGTAGTTTCTGCTCTCACATATCAGTATCTCAAAGAAAAGTTGAAAGATGCGACAACCGAGCAAGCATTAAAAGAAGGTACTGCACCAGTTGGAGAAAATTTGGCGGTTTGGTATCTCAAAGATGATAATGTGGTGTTTGTATTTGGGCAGTATCAAATCGGAGCATATGTGCTTGGTATTCAAGAGGTTCCAGTGCCAAGAGAAAAATTGGCGGAAGTATTAACACATAATTATTAAATA
>DBEI01000042.1:4746-6834 GCA_002294445.1 Patescibacteria group bacterium UBA910 | reverse complement strand
CTGCGACCCAGACTCGCACCGTCGTGCTCCGTCTCTGATTTGCTCTTTTGGTCGCAAATCAGCGCTCTGACACGTCTCCAACAAAATGACTGTATCATATTAGTGGGCTATGGTAAACGCGATTATATCTTTTGCTCCTGCTTCTTTTAGGGCACGTCTTGCTTCTGTGAGTGTTGTGCCTGTGGTGGTGACATCATCGATTAGTATAACTAAGGTGTGTGGAAGTATGTTGGTAGTGACAATATGACTCCGTGTGAGGTTTTTGAGTCGGGCATGTCTGTCTTTTAGTCTGTGTTGCTGGGGAGTATCTTTTATTTTTTGAAGTACATTGGGTGAATATGTAATGTTTGAGGGGAGCAATGGGGTTAATGCTTCGCAGATAAAGTGGGTGTGAACATATCCATATGTATTGATACGAGTGTTGGTACTCGGTACAGGGAGTAATATGCAATGTTGATATTTTTCAAAGAGGGTTTTGTCTGAATATTCTGCATGTATCACATCAGCAAGAAGTGGGGTAATAAGGGAAAGTGCTCGTATGTTTTTATGGTATTTAATTTCCCAGATTAGCGATGTGACGCGAGGATCTTTATAGGAAAAAAGAGCGTGTGTTTGTGTATCAATAGGTTTTGCTTTTGGAAATAAAAGAATATCTTTTTCTGATAGTGGGTATATAGTTTGCTCCGATTTTCGTGGTGGAAATATCCAGTTGATACATGTGGAGATGATGTGTGCAATGAATCTAAATATCATATAGTATTATATATGATATAATACTATTCTTATGGCATCATTCCTCGATAATTTTTTAGGGAAGCAGAGTTCAAGTGTAATTGGTATAGACATCGGCTCTTCTTCTATCAAAGTAGTGCAATTACGCAAGAAGGGTGCTCAGGCACTTCTTGAAACATATGGAGAGCTTTCTCTGGGTCCATATGCGGGTGTGTCTGTAGGGCAAGCAACCAATCTTCCTCCTGAGAAAATAATTCAAGCTCTTCAGGATCTGCTTGCAGAGAAAGAAGTTAATGTTACTACAAACTTGGCCGGCATTGCGATACCGTACTCTTCTAGTTTGATGACTGTGATCGAAATGCCTACTGTTTCTCAGCGAGAACTCATAACCATGATTCCAATTGAAGCGCGTAAGTATATTCCAGTACCAATATCAGAAGTGTCTCTTGATTGGTCTATTATTCCAAAAAATAAAGAAGAGTCTTTGCCTGAGGATGGTACGGCTACAGATACTACAAATATGCCTCCTCTTCAAAAAAAACAAATGCAAGATATTTTGCTTGTTGCAATACACAATGACACTCTTGCTCGATATACAGATATAGCAACAAAAAATAACCTGCGAACATCTTTTTTTGAAATAGAATTATTCAGCACAATGCGCTCAGTGCTTGATCAAGTAACCACGCCAGTTATGATTTTTGATATGGGTGCGGCTACCACTAAATTGTTTATTGTGGAGAGGGGAATACTTCGCACATCTTATACTATTAATAGAGGGTCACAAAGTATCACTTCTGCGATCGCAAAATCTTTTGGTATAGAAATGGATAAAGCAGAAGTAATGAAACGACAATTTGGCTTAACAGATACCACTCCAGATGGCCTCAATGTTGCGCGTATTATTCAACTTACACTAGATTTTCTCTTTACTGAAGCAAACCGAGCGATTTTGAACTACGAAAAGAAATATAATAAGAGTATTAGTAAAGTGTTACTTGTGGGAGGTGGTTCTTCTCTAAAGGGGCTTGAACCTGTAGCTCAGAAAAATTTTCAGACAGAAGTTTTGGGTGGAAATCCATTTTCGAAAGTAATCACCCCAGCATTTCTGGATGAGGTGCTTAAACAAACTGGTCCACAGTTTGCAGTTGCTCTTGGTTTGGCACTACGACGGTTACAAGAGCTTGAGTAATCCACTGTTATTGTATTGGTGTCACGGTAGTTTTAGTCTATACTAGAAGATGAACTTCTTGTAAGTGTTTTGTATGTTCCGCACACTGACTTTTGTGTAAAGTGATATTCCTATAAACAATCGCACATGGAACCAAAGTTTCAAACATCTTTTATACCAAAGAC
>DBEI01000042.1:0-4406 GCA_002294445.1 Patescibacteria group bacterium UBA910 | reverse complement strand
CTACTTTTGTGGTGTCATTTTTCATAATTTCTATTCTGGTGTCTGGAGGTGTGTTTGGTTTTACATATTATCTAAAGTCACAAATAGAATCGCTTAATATAACATTACGTGAAGCCAAGTCAGCATTTGATTCACCTCAAGATAAAAACATTCTCCTCATTTCAGATCAACTAAAATCAATCAAAGCATTGCTAACGGAACATAAAGTAATCTCACCACTGTTTCAAGTCTTAGAAAAAGAGACATTACCTACTGTTAAATGGTCGTCATTTATGTTTACACGAGATGCAAAAGGTGCGGTGTCAGCAGTTATTAAAGGAGAAGCACAGAGTTATGCATCGTTGGCACAACAATCCAAGATTCTCCTCGATTCGCAAGCGTTCAAGGGAGTTTCGTTTGATAATTTAACATTGTCAAATACAGGTACAGTAGAAACAACAATTAAAGTTATTATTAATCCAGATATTATCAAGTACACCAGTAAATTAGAAAGTCTCTCTGTTGCTGATTCAACTTCTTCTTAAAACATGAAAAGTCTTACTGCAATTATCATCATAGTCGTTTCGATTGGGTTGTTGTATTTTTATGCATGGCCACAATGGCAAACAGTTAGTGAGTTGCAAGCAAAACACAAACAACTTCAAGATGCACAGTTTAAAGCGCAGGAGCTCACTAAATTGAGACAAAATTTAGTGACACAATATAATTCAATTCCTCCGGAGGAGATGGAGAAGGTAAATAAAGTGGTTCCTGTGCAATATAACCCTGTAAAATTAGCTGCCGATCTGAACTCGATTGCACTTCGTAACGGTATGATAATTAAAAACGTCTCTTTTGTTGATAAAAAAGATATTTCAGATCCGGGTGATGGATCTGTTGTGGCCGCACAACCTAAAACCCCGTATAGGGTGGTGGAAGTTATGTTTTCAACAGAGGGTCAGTATAAAAATTTTACTCTTTTATTGGCAGATATAGAGAGAAATCTCCAAATCCTTGATATTAAAAAAGTGGACGTGGTAAGAAAATCGGATGGAGAAAAAAGTCCTGTGTCGACTTTGGATTTTAAAATAACACTTGATACGTATTGGATGAACTAATATGCAATCTTTAAAACAAAACAAAATACTTATCGGTTTGTTTCTAGTGTCACTTGTTGCTTTTTTGATATATCATTTTGGTGGCTTAAAAGACACCACTGTCATTGATCCATTGTTGGTGGGTAATGAAGTGGTTTCAGATCAAACTACGTCTGAGATTTTGTCTTTACTTGATAAAATGCAACAGGCAAGTATTGATGGTCAGCTTTTCACTTCTACTGCATGGACTAGTTTAGTAGATCAATCAGCTGTATTGCCAACCGATACTCCTGGAAGATCTGATTTGTTTGCAGGACCACTTCGATCTCAAACTACACTCGTCATCTCCACTACCACAGGTCAACGCTAATTAATTGCTTATGGATATATTAGAAATACTAGCTCAAAAAAATCTTATATTAAAAGATGATATCTCGCTCATTGAAAAAGAAGCGAATGATACAGGTGTGCCTGTGGAGCAGGTCCTGCTTCGTCGTGGTGTAAATGCTTCAGATATATTACAAGCGAAAGGAGAGTATCTCGATCTTCCTACGCGATCACTTGAGAATACAGATGTTCCTATGAGTGTATTGGAATATATACCTGAAGATTCTGCTCGGTATTATCATTTCGTACCTATTGCAATTAACGAAGGTGTTCTTGAGGTTGGTATTACTGATCCGGATAATATTGAAGGAAGAGATGCGTTGAATTTTATTGCTGCAAAAATAAATTTACCTTATAAAGTATTCCTTATCTCTCAGGTTGATTTTGATAAAGTTATCTCTTCATACAAAGGTCTGTCTGGGGAAGTAAATAAAGCACTCAGTGAACTTGAGACAGAATTGAAAATAGATGCTGATGCTTCCCAAAAAGAATCAAAAAAGAAGGAAGAAAGTGAGTCTGAAAGTGTGGCAAATGAAAAAATTTCTGAAGATGCTCCTGTAACAAAAATTGTGGCAACAATTTTGCGTTATGCAACAGACGGGAATGCTTCTGACGTCCATATTGAACCACAGAGAGAAAGTGTGAAGGTGCGTTTTCGTGTGGATGGTGTGCTTTCAACAAGTCTTGTACTTCCATTTAAAGTACATTCTGCTGTGGTTGCCCGCATCAAAATATTGTGCAACATGAGATTGGACGAAAAGAGAAAACCTCAAGATGGACGTTTTACTGCACGTATTGAAGGAAGAAAGATAGACTTTCGTGTATCTACTTTCCCAACATATTTCGGTGAGAAGGTGGTGATGCGATTGTTGGACCAAGAGAAAGGTGTGAAAAAATTGGATGATCTTGGTTTGAGTCCTTATAACCTTGAGCGTATTCGTCGAGCCCTTGCTCGGCCGTATGGTCTGATTCTTATTTCTGGACCAACTGGATCGGGAAAAACTTCTACACTGTACTCAATGCTTATGGAAATGGATCGTGAGCATCAGAACGTTCTCTCTCTTGAAGATCCTATCGAGTATAATATTGAAGGTATGTCTCAGTCTCAAGTGAGACCAGAGATCGATTATACATTCGCATCTGGGTTGCGTACTACCCTTCGTCAGGACCCTGACGTGATCATGGTGGGGGAGATTCGCGATAAAGAAACAGCACAACTTGCGATACAGGCTGCGTTGACTGGTCACTTGGTGCTTTCTACTATTCACACCAATGACGCTGTTGGTACAATCTCGCGTCTCATTGATATGGGTATCGAACCATACCTTATTCCACCAGTGCTCATCGCATCAGTAGCTCAGCGTCTCGTGCGTACGCTCTATCCTGGGACAGGTACTCCGAAAAAGCTTTCTGAAAGTGAACGTCGAGATATTGAGGCACAGTTCGCTTCACTCCCTCCACAGTTTCGATTTCCGATTCAAGACACGGTCTACGAACCACAAGTAACAGCAGAGTCGCCAACGGGCATGAAAGGTCGTATGGGTGTGTTTGAGGTTCTCGAAATGTCGCCTGCAATAGAACACATTGTGCTCGACAGTCCCGTAGATTCAAAATTGTGGGCCGTTGCTCGCGCACAAGGAATGATTACGATGCGTGAGGATGCTATAATGAAAGCGTTCGACAAAAAGATTCCGTACTCTGAAATCAATGGTTTGAGTAGTCTTATGTTGGCAGGTGATGAAGAGATTGTGCCTATAAAACGAGAACCAGGAGCAGGGGAAGGGGCGATGATAGATTCATAACACCTATATGACCGAAGAAACTTCAAAAAGCAAAGTACTGTTGTTGGATGATGATAAGTTTTTGCTGGACATGTACGCGATGAAGTTTTCTCAGCAGGGTTTTGAGGTGCACGCATGTCTTTCGGTCAAGAATGCGCTTGATTTGTTGCGAGGCGGATATGCTCCTGATGCCGTATTGTTCGACATCATTATGCCTGAACATGATGGATTTACTTTTTTGCAGACACTGCATGATGAAAAGTTGGTGCCAAATGCACTCCGTATTGCGCTTACAAATCAAAACGACGAAGTTGAGAAGAATCATGCACAAGACTTAGGTGCGGATTTATTTTTAATAAAGGCGACTCTTATTCCGTCAGAAGTTGTAAACATGGTCAAAGAGCAATTGGCCAAAAGAAGTAGGCGATAATAGATACATATATGGACTACGCACAACTCATAAAGAAATACATCAACGTGCTCATGCATGAGGGGGCTTCCGACCTTCATATTTCTGTGGGCACTCATCCCACAATCCGAGTCTCAGGCTCGCTGACTCCCATGCTCAAGGAACCTATTTTGACTGGCGAAGATACTCTCGGGTTTGTAAAAGTACTCCTTACCCCTGCGCAAATGGAAAGTTTCTTAAAAACACAAGAAGCGGACTTTGCATATGAGAGTGCCGATGGGTACCGCTTCCGCGGAAACGCCTTTTTTCAACGTGGCACCGTAGCTATCGCATTGCGTGCCATTTCCAAAAACATTCGTTCACTCGCAGAACTCAATCTTCCTGAGTCACTCATATCGTTCGCGCGTAAATCTCAGGGATTCTTCTTGGTGGTTGGTCCTGTTGGTCAGGGTAAAACAACAACACTGGCAGCGCTCATTGAATCAATCAATATTGAGCGCATGGAGCATATTGTTACCATCGAAGACCCAATCGAGTACATTTTTGAACCAAAGCAGTCGGTCATTGACCAACGCGAAGTACACATCGACACGCTCGACTTTCCAACAGCACTCATGTCAGCATTTCGTCAGGACATCGATGTTTTGTTGGTGGGTGAAATGCGCGGTCCCGAGACAATGGCAGCTGCGGTCACAGCAGCCGAAACGGGGCACTTGGTGTTCTCGACACTTCACACTAACAACGCAGCACAGA
>DBEI01000068.1 GCA_002294445.1 Patescibacteria group bacterium UBA910 | reverse complement strand
GCTTTAAATACTCCCCACAACCCTTCAAGATTTGAAATATTGAAATGTCCAATCGCAACTTTTTTTTCTTCTGCTTCTTTAATGTATTCGCGTAATGTTTTCATATTGGTATGTACTGTATTCATAAAAAAAGTATATCACATATGCTACAATAGAACACATGAAACAAATTGATATTCTCGCAATTGGCGATATTGTAACCGATGCATTTATTAGAATTAAAGAAGCAACAGTCACCTGTGAAGTAAACCATCAAGACTGCAAACTCTGTGTAGCATTTGGCGAAAAAATCCCATACGAATCAGTTGAAGTGGTTACTGCTGTAGGAAATAGTGCAAATGCATCTGTATCCGCAAGTCGCCTCGGACTCAATTCGGCACTTTTGGCATACATTGGAGATGATAACAACGGATCAGATTGTATTGCTGAGCTTAAAAAGAATAATGTTATTACAGATTTTATTCGTGTAGAGAAAGGTAAAAAAACAAACTATCATTACGTACTCTGGTACGACGTGGAACGTACAATTCTTGTTAAACACGAGGAGTTTAATTATTCCCTTGGCGATATCGGTAAGCCTCGATACATCTACCTTTCTTCACTCGGAGAAAATTCCCTCTCATACCATCATGAAATCGCTGAATTTGTAAAAAATAATCCCGAAACAAAACTTGTATTTCAACCAGGCACCTTTCAAATCAAACTCGGTAAAGACACATTGAAAGACATATATACCCACACAGATATTTTCTTTTGTAATGTTGAAGAAGCACAACGAATACTTTCTGTTACCTCGCGAGACATCAAATCACTCATGAAAAATATTGCGCAACTTGGACCAAAACACGTATTTATCACTGACGGTATTGAAGGTGCATACGCATACGACGGTACAGACTCATGGTTTATGCCGGTCTACCCTCACGAAGCATTTGAACGCACTGGTGCAGGAGACGCTTTTGCTTCAACGGTAGTATCAGCACTCGCACTTGGACTTTCTACCAAAGAAGCGCTTATGTGGGGGCCGGTCAATTCTATGTCCGTGGTAAAATATATTGGCGCACAAAAAGGCCTACTCACCCGCGAACAACTTGAGCAATATATCAAAGACGCACCACCTGAATACACTCCTCAACAAATATAAGACATAAAAAAACCGCAGATATATATCTGCGGTTTTTTATTCTTGATATATTTATTTTTTTCTCTGTCGTACCACCTTCACAGCGTTTGCAATCGCGAATTCTCCCATTCCATAGTATTCAATCAATTCATTTGGAGTTCCTGATTGACCAAACTGATCTCGCACACCAATAAACTCAATAGGTACCGGATACACAGATGCAAGATACTCTGCAACAGCACCTCCAAGCCCTCCTGCAATCTGATGTTCTTCTACGGTAACAAGTGCGCCACAATTTTTTGCAAGCGTAAGTACAGCATCTTCATCAAGCGGTTTAATCGTATGTACATTGAGCACCTTCACAGAAATTTTTTCTTTTTTCAACGCTTCAGCAACCAGTAGTGCTTTATGCACCAGTGCACCTGTTGCTACGATTCCCACATCAGCTTTCACATCAGGATTTCCATAGAGAAGATTTGCTTTACCAATTTCAAATGGAGTTTGATCTGTGGTAATGACTGAAGTTTTTTCTCGTGCAAGTCGAATATACACCGGAGTCCCCAAAGCGATTGAAGCCACAGTCGCCTTTCGTGCTTCTATATAGTCACACGGAGAGATCACTGTCATATTTGGGATCACTCGAGTGATAGCAATATCCTCAATAGCTTGATGTGTTCCACCGTCAGGCCCTACAGACACTCCAGCATGTGAACCAGCTATGATAACCTGACGGTTATTGTAACAAATCGTTGTACGAATCTGCTCCCAATTTCTACCCGGAGAAAACATTGCATAACTAGTAATAAACGGCACCTTACCCATCGCAGAAAGCCCTGATGCAACCGATGCGAGGTTTTGTTCTGCTACACCAATCTCTATAAACCGCTCAGGAAATTTCTCTTTAAACAAATGCATTTGTGTTGACTCAGTTAAATCTGCACAGAGTCCCACCACACGAGAATCCTTCTCTCCTGCTAATACCAAACCCTCACCAAAACCTTTTCGAATTGGCACTTTTTCAACATCTTTATCAAATATTTTTGGATTTAAATGTTGGAGAGAATTTTTCATAATTTTATATTGATTTGACATTCATTATAGCACCTGTATAATATAAACATATTTGGGGTTTCCCACGACTTTCGATAGTAATATCGAAAGGTCTATGGTTTAGAGAAAGTGTGTAAAGCGATATATCCTTTACGCACTTTTTCTATTTCAAATTCTTCCATTTGACCCATCTTCTCTTTAAACCTTCTGTAATCAAAAATTCTACCTTGATTCAGCGATACAGTCTGTTGTTTGGAACTAAACTCCACTTGAACATACCAAGTACCCTTCTCGATCTTTGTACTCAACGGTAGACCTAAAAAAGAATACTTGTCATATTTCTTTAAAATGAAAATCGGTCTAGTGAATATATCTCCTTTGCCGTTTATTTCTATACCCATGTTTTCACCAATATAACACCACCACACCTCACCCTCTTTAAACAAAGGTGGTTTATGGTCACTTAATTGCAACCTCTCTTTAATCTGAAACCAACCTAAAAAATCTTTTGATGCTTCATTTGGTCTTAAATAAAATTCCAAACGATAACCATCAGGATCATCGAACCAAATAAATTCTTTCTTCCCATACGTATCAATCTGAATACCACTATGAACAATACCTGCTGTGTCTAACTTTTCTTCAAATTTTTTTAACTCATCAACCGTTCGTACTCCAAATGCAAAATGATTTATCCCGCCAGAATCTTTATCAAGAATTTTATATTCTTTAAATGGTAAACCAAAAAAGAGTTTAGTATACCCAATCTCATAACAAACAGAATTTTCATCTGCTGACACAGGTCTACCAAAAAAAGAATTATAAAAATTAATAGTACGAGGAATATCTGCCACGATTAAGACCACATGATCTAAGAATTTTGGCTTCATATTATTCATGTTCACTTCTAATCTGACCTCCAAGTGTTCGTAGCTCTTTGAGAGCAATCTTTGCCTGATCCTCTTTTGGAGGTTCACCTTTTATCTCTGTCCCTGGAGGGTTACCATGCCATTTAAAATCTCGTTCCATATATGACACCCCTTTCCCTGGAATAGTGCGTGCAATAATAACACTTGGTCCATCAAATACTGCTTGTGCACGTCCAACTGCTTCTACGATTGAACCAAAATTATGCCCATCTATCTCCTCCGCATGCCACCCAAAACTTTCAAATTTATGTGTCAGTGATTCAAGAGGCATCACATCTTCTGTATATCCATCAATCTGAATATTATTCCTATCAACAAATACAATAAGCTTACCGAGTCGTTCTTTTGCTGCAAGCATAATAGCTTCCCAATTTTGCCCTTCATCAAGTTCCCCATCACCAAGCATGCAGTAGAAAAATTTATTTCCTGACACACCATGATCCATCCGGTCCGCAAGTGCCATTCCTACCGCCTGAGAAAGTCCTGCGCCAAGTGGTCCGGATGATGTTTCTGCATAGGGATAAAATTCTCGATGAGGATGCCCCTGAAGTCGTGATTTAAACTTACGAAGTGTAAGCAGTTCGCCTTTTGGAAAATATCCGACATGCGCCATGGTGGCATACATCACTGGACAAATATGCCCATTGGAAAGTATGAGCCTGTCACGATCTTCCCAAAAAGGATTCTTCGGATCGTGTTTGAGGATATGAAAATACAACGCAGTAAAAATATCTGCCATACC
>DBEI01000009.1 GCA_002294445.1 Patescibacteria group bacterium UBA910 | reverse complement strand
AAGCCGGTTGAGTCTCTGTCTGCAGGTGAGACAGGGTATATTGTTACTGGTATTAAAGAGCCGGGTATTGCATCAGTGGGAGATACAGTAGCAAGTATGACAGATAATTTACCTCCATTGCCTGGTTACATGTCTCCGAGTCCGGTAGTGTGGGCGTCTATTTATCCAGAGAGTCAAGATGATTTTGTGCTCCTTAAGCAGTCGCTTGGTAAGCTTAAACTTTCTGATTCATCGTATACATTTGATGAAGAGTCTTCAGGTTCGCTTGGTCGGGGTTTTCGATGTGGTTTCCTTGGGATGCTTCATCTCGAGATAATCACCGAACGACTGAAACGAGAGTTTGGACTTAACTTGGTGGTAACAATGCCAACCATTACGTACAAGGTGTATCTAAAAAATGGAAAAGAACTTATGGTGTATTCGCCAGCATTTTTCCCTGATGATGGTTTGTATAATAAAGTGATTGAGCCGTGGGTGAGTATGACTATTATTACTCCAACACAGTATCTAGGAAATATTATGACGCTTCTTTATGAACATGAGGCAGAACTGGGAGAATCAGAAAACTTTGGTGAGGATCGTGCACGACTTTCTGTGCAGATGCCTTTACGTGAAATGATGAGAGGTTTTTTTGATAAGCTCAAGAGTGCAACGTCTGGATATGCATCTGTTTCGTATGAACTCAATCAGGAGCGCGAAGCACAGGTTACCCGTCTTGATATTTTGGTTGCCGATGAGGTGATGCCTGCATTTTCTCGAGTGGTCTCAAGACGTACCGTAGAAGAAGAAGCTGAAAAGTCTGTAGAAAAATTACATGCGATTATGCCACGACAAATGGTGGCAATGAAAATACAAGGAAAAGCACTTGGACGTATTATTTCTTCTCGTACTATGACAGCGTTCAGAAAAGATGTGACTCAACATATGTATGGAGGAGATATTACCCGAAAAATGAAGCTTCGAGAAAAACAAAAGAAAGGTAAAAAGAAAATGGCTGAGAGAGCTAAAATAAACATACCACACGACGTATTTCTGCGTATGATGAGAAGCGATTAGCTTCGGTCTTTTTCACCAATCTCATCTTCTAAAATTTTAAAATATTCCTCACCTTACGACGAGTAAGGCTTGTCATATTTTAAAATTTCATAAGCGACCTTGGCGAAAAATCCTTGAAGTGTGATTTAATAACTAATTAAATTTAGTCTAAAAAAGAGGGATGATATAAGCGAGGGTCATACTAATAATGATTAGGATAACTACAGTAGACCATGCAGCTTTAATATATTTTTGGTTTCGTTTCTGGAATAACATAAGATTTTTTAATCTGGTTTGTTATCTCGACTAGCTTCGAGTGAAGTGAAAGAATAGTTTCTTTTACTTCAGAGAAGTGACGTTGAGATATCAGATAAAGGATTAATATGCTTTATCTGGTATTATATAGTAACAATGCTTGATTTTCAACAAAAGTGGAAATTTAAAACGTTTATGTACTCAAGAGGGGTACGTATATTTTTGTTTATCCTTATGTTATATAGTCTTTTTTCGGCATACACTGTATATCAGAAAAAGAGGCAAAGTGATATTGATATGCATAATGCAGAACTACGTCTCCTTGCACTATCTGCCAAAGAAAGTGTGCTTCTGAAAGAGATTGATCATTTACAGACAGATGAGGGACTCGAAGAAGAGATACGAAGTAAATATAGTGTTGCAAAAGAAAAAGAACGAGTTGTGGTTTTGGTAGAGGATGATGTAGCTACAGTAACTCCTGTGGTTGAAAAGAAAAGTGTGTGGACTCGAATGGCAGAGTTTTTTGGTTTCTAGGTGTGTGATATACTGGTACGACCTTTATACATTAACCATATTTCATATGAAAAAAGTAGTAATATATTCAACCCCAACATGTCATTTCTGTAATCTTGCAAAAGAATACCTTACAAAAAATAATATCCCATTTGAATCTTTTGATGTATCGACTGACAGAGAAAAACAAATGGAAATTCTCGATAAAACAGGGCAAATGGGTGTACCTGTTATCCTTATTGATGATGAGGTGGTTGTAGGGTTTAATAAACCGGTTATTGATCAACTTCTTGGTCTAAATCAATAAAATCACCTTATTTACGTTGTGTTGCAGTTCAAATTTGTTCAGTCGCTGTGCGACTAGTCCAGCTCATTCACAAATTTTACTACGTCTAGTATCTAAAGTGATTTGATTAATTTATACTGATCGATACTAAATATAAAAACATTGTTTTTATATGCTGCTGTAGTTCAATGGATAGAACAAGGGGTTCCTAATCTCTAAATGCAGGTTCGATTCCTGCCGGTGGCACATGTTTCTTGAATATTCAGTGTTTTTCTGATAGTATAATAGTAATGACTCCTGAAGAGCGTGCGCTTTTACAAAAGATAGCGAATACTGTTGAAGAGAATAACCAGATTCTCCGAAGTATTTGGAATTCTATGCGTTGGGCACGTATATGGAGAGTGGTATATTGGATGGTTATCATCGGTTCAGCAGTGGGTGCGTATTGGTTCATACAACCATATATAGATTCGTTATTGAATATATACACCGACGCTCAGACCAATGTAAACACAGTAAAGAATATATTAGGAAGTTAGTGTAATAGTTTTCCTTTATATATCATCGCTTCCTTTATAAACTCTCTGTCGTTTTTTGAACTATGCTCAATCATATGACAGTTTGCGCACAATAGAATACACTTCTGTATTTCTTTTTTGATTGATACCCAACTCTTATTTGCTACATTTCCAATGGTAAAGTCTTTGCCAGTTAAGTGGTGAAATTGAAGAGCTGCTTGGTTACCTTGCCAACCACAATGAACACATTTTCCTCCTAGTAATTCAATTGCTGCTGCTTTGGTACGGAATCTTCGGATTTTTGTATTACATGAACCACATCTGGTGCGCCCACGTCTTTGATAGTCTTTAAATTCTTTTTTGCAGAGTTTACATATAGTCATACATTATTAGTATAGCAGTATATGCTCTACCAGTTAAATTGATTTGCAAATAAGCTTATTTTTAGTATTATTATACAAGTTCAATTATATGCCTAGGTAGCTCAGTTAGCAGAGCATTCCCCTGAAGAGGGAAGGGTCATCAGTGCAAATCTGATCCTAGGCACCAAAAATCAAAAACCACCTTCAGGTGGTTTTTGATTTTTTTTAATTACCTTTTACTTTAAGTCTCGCTTGGCGATGTTTGTCTATCTTTGGGAGTTTGATGATGAGGAGTCCATGTTTTTCTATTGCATCTGCTTCTTCTACATCTACTTCAGTAGGTAACATGATTGTTCGAGAAAATGAACCCCAGTAAAGCTCTTTGTGGAAATAGTCTTCTTCACGTATCAACTTTTCTGTTTCTCGTTTTCCACGGATAGTCACTGTGTCACGAGTAATATTGATCTCAAGATCTTCAGGTTTTACACCTGCAACCATGCATTTGATAACCACATCAGTGGCTGTTTGGTACACATCTACAGTAAGCTGACCCTCTTCAGTTTCTTCTTCCATCCAATCTGGAGTAATTTCTTCTTCAATTTCTTTTAATGAAGAGGCAAGAGATTTGCGTGAGCTAGGGTGAGGGAGTTTATCTTCGTAATACTC
>DBEI01000029.1 GCA_002294445.1 Patescibacteria group bacterium UBA910 | reverse complement strand
ATTCGTCAGTATTTAGCAATGCCTGACCTTTCTCGCACAGAAGGTAGCCCTTTGCATGAGATAATGGAGCGAGTAACCACTCTTCCAATTCTTAAAAACTTCGACCATATCGATATCCCTGAAATCCTCTCAACTGAAGTACTTTTCGACCTTTTCGACTTTGCACCTGACCACGTCGCTCGAAGCAAGTCAGATACATACTATGTAAATGATACGCATGTACTCCGTACTCACGATACGGTGATGTGGTACTACTACTTAAACCTCCCAGAGATTAAACAAAAAATCGCAGAAGGAAAATCTCTTGGTGTGATGTGCTATGGAAAAGTGTATCGAAAAGACGAAATTGATCGACGTCACATGAATATCTTTCACCAGATGGGAGGACTTTTCCTTCAACCAGACAGTCTAGGTATCATGCCTATTGATGAACTTAAAACAGTCCTTTCTGAAATAGTACAAAGTACATTTGGTGCGGATGTGAATTATCGATTTCTTGATGACACCTTCCCTTACACAGACCCTTCACTTCAGATAGAGGTAGAAATCAATGGAAACTGGATTGAAATCATGGGTGGAGGTATGCCAAAGAAAAGCGTGCTTACCAAAATGGGACTCGAAGGCTACAATGGCTGGGCTTTCGGCTTCGGTCTCGAACGACTTGCAATGATCGGTATGGAGCTTCCTGACATTCGCCTTCTCTGGTCTACTGACGAGCGTGTAAAAAAACAATTGAAACTTGGTACAAAATTTGTAGAAGTAAGTAAATACCCTCCTGTTGTTCGAGATATTTCTTTTATTGTTCCTAACACTTTTATACCAAACAACTACTTCGATCTCGTACGTGACGTTGTTGGAGACATGATTGAAGAAATGGCACTTGTTGATACCTACAAAAATGACGATAAATTTGGTGCAGGAAATGTGAGTTACGCATTTCGTATTACCTACCGATCACTCGACCGTACTCTCACCAATGCAGAAGTGGATGAGCTCCATAAAAAGCTTGAAGAAGCCACAAAAACTGTATTTTCTGCAAAAATACGCTAAAATATAACTTTCTCCCAAACAACAAAAAAACTTGCAAAGTATCTTTTTTTCTGATATAATTTGTTTTTAATTTCTACGTGCAATGGCAGGAATAACCAATTCAATCGTATATATATTGCTTTTTATATCCCTTTATTTTGAGGTGTTTATTCTGCTTACCTACCTCGAACTACGCCCTATCATCAAATACGAAGACGAAAAGGCTCTAGAAAAAGCAAAATACTACCCTACAGTAACCATCATGGTACCGTGCTGGAATGAGGAATCTACTATCTCAAAAACCCTACACTCCCTCCTGAATCTCGACTACCCTGCAGACAAACTAGAAATCATGGCAATTGACGACGGGTCAACTGATAATACATGGGAGGTACTCCAAAAGTTTTCTTCATACAAACAAATTACGCTCGTACACAAAGAAAATGGAGGTAAACATACCGCACTCAATTTTGGTCTTTCACAGAGCAAAAGCGAGCTTATTGGATGTCTTGATGCGGATTCATACGTTGATAAAGATGCACTTAAACATATCGTGCAGTATTTTGAGGACAAACAAACAATGGCAGTAACACCATCAGTAAAAATCTATCAACCAAAAAATATTCTCCAAATGATCCAAAGTGTAGAATATGGCTGGGGTATATTTATTCGAAAAGTGCTTGCGTATTTAGGTGCTCTCTATGTAACACCGGGGCCATTTTCTATCTTCCGTCGAGAAGTTTTTGAAAAGATTGGTTCATACCGACACGCTCACAACACAGAAGACCTTGAGATTGCACTTCGTATGCAAGCTCATCACATGAAGATTGCTAACGCACATAATGCTCGTGTGTATACAGTGGCACCAGACACACTGAAAAAACTCTATAGACAAAGACTTCGATGGACATTTGGGTTTATTAAAAATGTGATTGACTACAAATTTATATTCTTCCGAAAACAATACGGAAACCTCGGTATTTTTATACTCCCAATGGCTTCAGTTTCTATCATTTCAGGTATATACCTTATTGGTATGACATTCTTCAACGCAGGACAAAGCATGATGCATTCTATAGAAAGATTCATTACTGTTGGTTTCTCACCTCACCTACCATCATTTTCATTTGATATATTTTCTATCAACACTGAATTTATTGCACTCGCAGGTAGTATTGCATTTATTGGTACCTTCCTTATGGTACTTGTATCTCGTCGAATGTCAGAAGGAAAGCTTTCATTCGGAATGGATTTGGTTTACTTTCTTACTCTTTACACATTTATCGCACCGCTATGGCTCACAAAAGCAGTATTTAATGCTATCTTTAGCGTAAAGACCACATGGCGATAATATAATACAAACACATATATGGAACATAATCACATTAATTGGAAAAAATACATTTTAAGCTTCATTATTACTTGTGCAATCTTTGCTACCGTACTCTACACAAGTAATTACTTTAGTGAAAGACGACTTGCAGAAGTAAAGACTATTCAAGACAAGATTGCTATTGATATCCTCTCATCTGAGACTCAATTCGCACTCCTTGAGAGCTCTTCATGTAAATTTGTAGGGTCAAGCACACTCTCATCTGAACTCTCATCACTCGAGGAAAAGCTTAATATTACTGAAAAAGATCGAGGTGCAAACGATGCGGAGATTCAATCTATAAAACGATACTACTCTCTTCTTCAGATTAAAGACTATCTACTCATGAAGAAAATTTCAGAAAAGTGTAAGACCGCTCCAGTCTCAATAGTCTACTTCTATTCAAACACTGGAGATTGCCCTGATTGTGAAAAAGAAGGCTATGTGCTAACTCGTATACGAGAAGAATACCCTGAAGTACGTGTGTATGCATTCGACTACAACCTCGACCTTTCTGCACTCAAGACACTTATATCTATCAACAAAATCGAGAACAAACTCCCTGCTCTCATGATTAATGAAAATGTATATTATGGTTTCCAAGACGTCGAGAATCTTGAGAAAAATATACCTGAACTCAAAGCTCTCAAAGCATTACATATTGCAAGCTCTACGACTGCTACAAGTACAAAGAAACGCTAAAAATATAAAAAGAAAAAACACTCCTCTGAGTGTTTTTTCTTTAGTTTTTAATATATTTATTCATTCGCCATTTTCTGCCTTCACCTCTGTTTAAATTTTTAAAAAATGGGGTAAGCGAATGACAATTCGGACACAAGAGTCTTAGGTTATTTTCTTTATTATTTTCTGCATTCCCATCAATATGGTCTATTTCTAGTGGTATTTTTTGTGTTAATGGATGTTTTTTATTCCATCCACATTCTACACATTTATTCCCAAATTTCTCGACAAGATAACGTCGTAAATACGTTGATATATTTCGGGTGGTGATACCAATGTTTCCATGCACTAAACCTTTCTTCCATGACTCTACCCACCGTTGATACTGATAATCTACTTGGCATTTATTAGAGCAATATTTTATTTTATGCCGAAGTAACAGAGGTATATTGCAATTACTACAATATCTCATATTTGTCATATGTTACAATTATACCACAACATACCATTTAATATAGGTACACACTTACGCACACTTCGAAAAGTGTAGAACGTCCTTAATAAAACAAAAACCCCTTGTGGGGTTTTTGTTATTGGAGCCACCTGTCAGAATCGAACTGACCCGCTTCCGTTTACAAAACGGATGCTCTACCAACTGAGCTAAGGTGGCATATTTAATTTTCAAATTCTTTCACTGTCTCACCTATCCAACACCTACCAAGACAGCTAAGGTGGCGTATATACAAACTTACTGGAATATCTTATCAAAAAAAACTTATGATTTCAACTCCTCTTCAATATTTTTAACTTCTTCTACTACGTCTTGTTTCTTTGGCTCTGCGCTGATTTCTTGAAGAAATGAAGACACCGAACCATTCGCACGAAGCATACGTTTATTACCTTTTAGTTTAGTCTGAGATTCATAATACTTTTTATGAACATAATCTTTCATTTTCACTAAAAGCTCATATGCATATGCAGGAAGAAAATTAAATATAAAGAGATACACTATTTTCTTCCACAGCTGATATTTTGCTACCAAGCGACTAATCATATCATGTACCACTTCATCAGTACGTGATACAAGACGTGTCCACAACGGAAATGATCCGAGTCTTTGTTCAATCATTTTCGTTCCAATCATGGCAAGTAACGCCACGAAAGACGATATGAACACTGTCGTTGTCATAGAATTAGGTTACTTGATTGAGAACCGTACAAATCGTGTGATCTGTATTTTTTCTCCGAATTTCTGTGTTCCCTGTTCGATCAAACCTCTGATTGTTACATCTCCATTTTTGATGAATGATTGATCGAGAAGCACCTGCTCATTAAAAAATGAATCGAGTTTTCCTTCAAGGATTTTTGCTTTCAGTTCTTCTGGTTTACCTTCTACCTCAGGAAGAAAGACCTCAAGTGCTTTAGCTTTTGCTTCTTCTGAAATCTCTTCTTTTGTGAGTACACTTGGGTTTGTAGCTGCTACATGCATAGCGATATCATATGCAAGTTTTTTGAACTCTTCGTTACCAGACACGAAATCTGTCTCACACATGAGCTCAACCATAGCCCCCACAGTCTTTGTACTGTGAATATAGCTCTCTACCACACCTGCACCAAGCTCACGGTCACTTTTTTTCTGTGCGGTTTCTGCACTTCTTTTTTTAAGGATAATCACAGCCTTATCCATATCTCCTCCCGCTTCTTCGAGAGCTTTTTTACATTGCATCACAGACACTCCTGTCTGATCTCTGAGTGTTTTGATAAGTTCTGTTGTGATTTCCATAAAATTTTAAATTAACAAATAATAAACAAACTAATGGATATACTTACTTACTGAGCTTTATTGAGCTGTCCTGCTCGATATGCAGATACAATCTGATTTACAAAGTATGAAATACTTGCTTTTGACGCATCGTTTCCTGGAATCGGGTATGTACTTTCATTTAGATTACAGTCTGAACCCACAAGAGAGATAATAGGAATCTTAAGTGAATGAGCTTCCGCAACTGCTGAGTATTCTCGTTTTGTATCTACGATAAATACTGCCTTTGGCATTTCTTTGAGATTTGAAAGTCCAGTAAAGAAGATCTTCATTCGTTCAATCTCTCGATCAATCAAAAGTCGCTCTTTTTTAGTGTATTTTGCAAGTTCACCCTTTTCTTTTTGAGAAAGAAGTGTTTCAAGTTTATTTACTCGTTTTCGGATCTCTGGGAAGTTTGTCAGTGTTCCACCCAACCATCGTCCTGCAACGTATGGGAAACCGAGAGAAGTTGCTCCTTTTTCAATAGCTTCTCGAGCTTCACTTTTACCACCCACAAAAAGGATTGGTGCATTTTTAGCTCCAAGTTCTTTTACGAATTCGAGTGCTTTATCAAGAGACATTTTTGTCTTCTCAAGATCAAAAATCTCTATTTTGTTTTTAGTACCAAAAATAAACGGTTTATGTGACGGATGTCGTCGAGATTTTACGAAACCAAAATGAGCCCCTACAGCAAAAAGGTTATCTACAGTATTTTGGCTTGAAGTATTGTTTTTTTCCATATGTACGGACTACTATACCAAACGAGAAGGTTATTTGCAATAGGCTACTCGTCATCAGACCCCTCTACCGCTTGCCCATTAAAATTCTCAAAAGCATCTATAATAGCACCCATTTCACCAGCTAAAATCTTGGTTATATTGTGCCACGACACTCGAATACGATGGTCCGTAATACGATCCTGGAGAATATTATATGTACGTATTTTCTCTGACCGATCCGCGGTGCCAATTTGGTCTTTTCTTTCAGCTGAAAACTTTCGAGCCTCCTCCTCGTCTTTAAGCACTTGAAGCTTAGCGGTCAAAATAGCCATTGCTTTCTCGCGGTTCTTAAGCTGACTTCGCTCGGCAGTCGAACGCACATCAATACCAGTAGGTTTATGAATGATACGAACTGCTGTTTCCACTTTGTTTACATTTTGTCCCCCTGCGCCCCCTGATCGAGAAAACTCCATTTCCAAGTCTGCAGGATTTATATAAATAGTGGTCTTTTTACGTACCGGCAAAATTGCCACTGATGCTGTGGAAGTATGTACACGACCCATTTTCTCTGTAGCAGGCACACGCTGAACACGATGCACACCTGTCTCATATCGAAGCTTCTTGTATACATCTTTTCCTCTAATCTCAAATGCCGCTTCTTTATACCCTCCCACAGCACTTCGAGACTCATCGATCACCGCCACACCCCACCCTTGTGTTTCTGCATAACGAGTGTACATGTGAGCGAGTTCCTCAGCAAAAAGTGATGCCTCCTCTCCACCCGCACCTGCACGCACCTCTAAAATAATTTCATTAGGAAACTCCTCTTCTTTCTTTTCTGATTCAATAATCTCTTTCATCTGATCCATGAGAGCAGTCTTCTGTGCTTCAATATTTGCTCGTTCAACTTTTACCATTTCAGCCATTGAAGGATCACTTTCGAGTACAACAATATCCTCTTCATCTTTCTGAAGTTTTACATACATCTCATAGAGATATGCGGTTTTCGGATTGTCTTTAAATTGGTCGTCCATAGTATTGTATATAGTAACAAAAAATCCCCCACATTGTGAGGAATTTTTTGCTTTATGTAGTATTTACTTAGCTTTTGCCTTTGCTTGCTTTGCTTTAAATCGCTCTACACGACCAGCAGTGTCGAGAGTCTTCTCGTTTCCTGTATAGAAAGGGTGTGATGCGCTTGAGATTTCAACTCGGAAAATAGGGTATTCTTTACCGTCTTTTGCTTTTCCAGTTTCAGAAGTCTTAACTGCAGACGAGATAATAAACTCAGCGCTATTTGAGTTATCGATAAACAAAACGTCTCGGTAGTTTTTAGGGTGTATGTCTTTTTTCATTGCTCGAATACTGTACCAAAAATAAGGAAAAAAGGCAAATAATTACATGAGTAGCCCTACCTATTCACCTTCTTAATAAATCCAAAGCTCTTTTCGAAGTTCTTGATCATAATATCTACCACTGACTCGGTCTGATTTGGTGTCAATATCGTTCGTACAGTCGTAGATGCCGTATTTCCTGCCTGATCAGTCGATTTCATCTGTATACGATACACTGTTCCAGGTTTAAGTGTGGTCAATATAATAACATGCTCTGTTGTATATTCTATGTCCTTAGACATTCTGTTTTTCAACTCATCACCCACACCACCAACACCTTCTTCGTACAAAACTTCTGTATTTGATGGCTCATCGGTCACCCATGAAATCACTGTTTGTAGTGATTCTTTTTTACTTGGCAACAATGCATTAACGATTTTCTCTCCACTGATTCGTGGCGCTGTTTCATCCTGATTTGTTGTAATACGAATCATATTACTTTCTAATGTATTCCCGAGAACATCTGTACTTAACACCTTCATGTCGTACACTGTTTTAGGAGTCAGATCTTCGATCTTAATCTGATGAATCTTCAAATTCGCATCATCACCCACACGACTCACTTTTCCTGTCTTTACATTTTTGTATTCAACAAAACCCTTTGTTTCTTTGTCTGTAATCCATCGTATTTCCACATCAGTATTACCCACTCGTACTACTTCAGGGTTAATCTTTTGAGCGATAGTTACGAAAGTAATATCTTGAGATTTTCGCGCTGCTTTTGGGAATACAAAAGATTTTGCTTGAATGTGATATTGAGTAGATGGTGTGAGATTTGACAGAGTAAATGTATGTTTTTTTACTTTTGTATCTGTTTGACCAATTTCATTTTTGTATACACCATCAGACGTATATTCATCAACCGTTGAATACCCTAATGCACTAAATGCAGGTATATTTGTATTCCATTCGATCGTTGCAGTATTTTCAGTAATGTCTTTGATGACAATATCTGCGATAAAGGGAGGGATGAGGGATGGAGTAGTTTGTTCAATGATGTTTTCAAGTTTCTTTTGCAATTCAGTCACATCAGGAGTATTTACCAGATCCTCCAGAGATTCCACCATAAATTTAGTTCGAAATGTTTCAGGGGGTATATAAGTCTTTTCATTACCACTCTGATCGATCGCTTTGATCTGTATTGCATAGCTTGTGTCGGGGGCAAGACTCTTGAGCTTAATTTCATGTGTCAAACCATACTGTGATGAACCAATGGTAGTTTGAGTCTCACCTCCCTCATTCACCGTAACAAAACCAACTGTTTTTTCATCAGTGTTAAACCGCACAGTTGCACCAAATGCAGTAATATCAGATACCGTATAGTTTGCTATTGTTGGTGGTGTAGAATCAATCACTGGGCCACTTACACCACTTCCCCCACTCGCAATAAAAATGATTTGAGA
>DBEI01000057.1 GCA_002294445.1 Patescibacteria group bacterium UBA910 | reverse complement strand
TCTTACATCAGTACCAGTCGCTCCTACTGTTAAGTTTGTATTAAATGTGTAACCTGTTGATGTTCCAGTTGAGCTACCACCTGTTGATGAGAGCTGTGACTGCAACGATTGAATTGTTGCAAGAAGGCTGTTGATCTGTGCCTGTAGTTCTTCTGCAGTAGCAGCAGATGCAGTAACTGGAGTTACTACAAATGAGAATGCCATTGCGAAACCTACGAACCCAGCAACCAACTTTGCAAACTTTGATTTTGCTGTCATATATTCGTTTTTTTGTAAATTGTGACCACCCCCTACTTATTATTAATAAAGTGTAAAGGTATGATGCACGAACCGATAATAATTGTTTCGCCTTCGTATCTTAAAACTTAGAGAAAATATTCTCTGAGCTCGTTTGATACTCGTCGAAAAAAACTTAATAAAGTATTACCTACCATTTTGATGTACTTACGTTGTAAACGTAAGCAATCAAAATCGTATTATGAATTGATAGTGTTTTTTAAGAAACACCACTCAACTCAACTAACCTCTCAGATTTATATTTGTACGATCTACCACATGGTGGCAGTAGATGTACAGACCGACACAAATCCGAGAGATAGTTTGTGAAGTTTAGTCTGAATATCTGTATTTCTTTAAGAGCAGAACATTTCTGAAAAGCGGAAATGAGCTTTGTAACGAAAGCTCTGAAACGTTTTGATATTAAGTTGTCAATGATCTGATTCGTGCGGAAAGGGACAGTCTTTCTGTAGTCTTATAATAAGTAAATCGCATACATTTGTGTGCGTATACTTATTAAGACAATTATATATGTGAGACGGGGTCTCAACAAAATAATTATTGTGGATAACTATGTCTTAAATCCCGTACAATCCCCCAGGAAAACCCTAGAAAACACGGTCTTTTTAACACACAACCCACGGGAGCAAGTATCTCATATATGAGGGTCAAAAGTCAACAAATACCTTTTTTTGCATACACCACAAAGATAGCTAACAAAAAAGGCTGTAACTAGACCAAAGAATAACGACTCCATCGTCGCTCACCTGTTTTCTTAAGGACACCAGCTTCAATAAGCGAAATGAGTTCTCTCTGGATAGTTTTTTCACTACAGTCTCGTATAACCAAGGCTATATCTTTAATAGTTAGATCTTTCTTCTTTTTAAGAAGGTTAATGATGATTGATTGTCGATTTGTCTTTTTAAAAATATCGGCATGTTCAGAACCAGTTAAAGACATACTGTCCTTAATATGAACATGTTGTCCTTTATGTTCATGGTCGTGACTTATGTCTGTATGTGGAGAGTGTGTGGCTGTCTGCATACCATGTGATGTCTGTGAACGTGGTACATCAAAAAATGTTTTAGGAAGTGCAAACTGAGTTCTCTCACCTGCCTCCTTTCTGACATTACCGAGTGCATGCACAAGATTCATAAATTCAGCCTTAAGTATAGAAAAATTCATTGGTGAGACTAAACCTGATCGTGACGCAACTTCGAGTAATGAAACTACTTCAAGGACTTTTGTTTTTACTTCATTTGAAAATTCATATTCACGAGATTCGAGGACATCTTTGAAACCGATTATAAAAGACAAAAGATTAGATACTTTTGTACGCAAAGTCCACTTCATTGGTTCATTGTCACCAAATAGATTAGTGATCATGTAGAGAGCTGTCGCTAGTTTTTCTGTCTTTTTATATACAAAGACAAAAGACTGGTCTTGAGAAAAATAATCAATAGGGTTTTGATTATTTAGAGAAAGCTCAGGACGACTGTGTCCTGTAGCATCATGTTCTATGTCTTTTTTATGGCTTTGATTGTCCATTTATTTTATTTAAGTTTTTAAAGACATTATTTATAGTCTTTTATTGTCTTATATAATACCACACGTCTTTTAAGTTATCAAGTATGTGTCCATTATATACCTAATAAGGACATGGTTGCAAATGAAACTTCTTTGTTTAATTAATTTCATTGTTGACTTACAAAAAACATTCTCACTCATAGCCAATAAAAGCTTAAACAACATTCCTTGTACGTCTCTCCAATAGAGAAATTTTAATTGCTTACTAAGATACAAAACACATCTACAAGAAAATATTTTTCCACGATAAAGAAATATTTTTATGTTACAATTTATGTATGGGAAGAAAGAAAAAACAACTAGAAGAGAAAAAAGATGAGGTAGCAGGAGAAGGTATTTTTAATCATTTACAAGAAGAAACACTTCAGGGAATTATCGCGGTACTTTTTTTTGTACTTGCTACATTCTTCATGCTTGCAGGGTTTGCACGTGGAGGTAAAGTTGGTTTGTGGTCATATGCATTTTTAAAAAATCTCTTTGGATATGGTTACTGGTTGTTACCTATCCTCTTTTTTATTTTATGTATCTCTTTCTTCAACTCACTCAAGAAAAAACTTGCACTCACTCATAGTATTGGAGGTATCCTCTTTTTCTGCTCCGCTCTTGGTCTACTTAATATATTCACATCAACAGATGATCTTGGGGGCAAGGGTGGTATTGTTGGAAACCTTATCTCTTCCCCGTTACTTTCCCTCTTCGACCTCTACGCTTCAGTGATCATCCTTATTGCATTCTGTATCATCTCATTCCTTGTTATGTTTGATATTCCACTCAAACTACATTTTGCATCACTCTTTAAGAAAAAGGAGGTTGACGAAAATGCTGTGGCACCGGAGGCAGAACCTATTCTCGCACCAGCCACAGCACAAGCGTTGGCTCAAGCAAATGCAGATGAAGCTAAAAAAGAAGAATCAAAACCTCTGAGCAAGAAAATATTTGGAGATGATGAAAAGAAAGAGTTTAGTCTCGCTGAAAGCTTCCTTTCTCTCTCTGGAAAAGAATTTGTCCCTCCACCACTAACACTCCTCGAGAAAGATCGTGGAAAACCAGGTGTGGGAGATATTAAAGCTAATTCGAATATTATCAAACGAACCCTTGCAAACTTCGGTATCAACGTAGAGATGGATGAGGTGTCTGTAGGTCCCTCTATCACTCGCTACGCACTTAAGCCAGCAGAAGGTGTAAAGCTTTCTCGTATCCTTGGTCTCCAAAACGACCTCTCCCTTGCACTTGCAGCTCATCCTATTCGTATCGAAGCACCGATTCCAGGAAAGTCTTTGGTGGGTATTGAAATACCAAACAGCACAAAAACCACTGTAGGTATGGGATCCCTCCTTGGAGCTCCTGAATTCCAAAACTCAGAAAAACCTCTCATGATCTGCCTTGGTAAAGGTATTTCTGGAATGTCATACTTTGCAAACCTTGCAAAAGCACCTCATATGCTTATCGCGGGTGCTACAGGATCTGGTAAATCAGTCACTATTCACGCCGTGATCACATCTCTTCTTTACAGAAACTCACCAGACAACCTCAAATTCATCATGGTTGACCCGAAACGAGTGGAGCTTACGTTGTATAACAAAATCCCTCACCAACTCACACCCGTGATCACGGATGCAAAGAAGGCTATTCTTGCACTCAAATGGGCTGCAAAAGAAATGGATCGTCGATATGATGTACTGCAAAAAGAATCTCTCCAAAACATAGAGTCATATCATAAAAACGTAGTAGAACCAGCACTCAAAAAAGCTCGAAGTGGCAAAGAAGAGAGTGTGCCTGTAGAAACGATGCCTTATAT
>DBEI01000053.1 GCA_002294445.1 Patescibacteria group bacterium UBA910 | reverse complement strand
CATACCCTTGGTAAAGCGTATGCAACAGGTGCAAGACTTTTTAAAGAAAGTGAAGAGGTTAAAAAAGAAATTATTGCTCTTAATAAAGTGATCTATGATCGAACTGATCCTGATGTAAATGTACTTTATGATACAGGTCGAGAAGTATCACTTAATTATTTTGAGTCTCTCTATGAGCGTCTTGGTAGTCATTTTGATTTTCATTTCTACGAAAGTGAGACTGCGCCTATTGGTAAAGCACTTGTTGAAGAATATTTGAAGACAGATGTATTTGAAAAAAGTGAAGGGGCGGTGATTTATCGTGGTGAAAAACATGGACTCCATACACGAGTATTTTTAACTTCAGAGGGTATTCCTGTGTACGAAGCAAAGGAGCTCGGACTTACGTTACTTAAAAAGGAAAAAATTGGAAATTTTGATTTGTCTGTTACGGTTACTGCAAATGAACAAAACGCCTTTTTTACTGTAGTAGAAAAAGCTGCAGAAGAAGTATTTCCAGAGCTTTCGGCGCGACTCTTGCATCTTTCGCATGGTATGATGAAACTACCATCAGGAAAAATGTCTTCGCGTACCGGAGATGTGGTTACTGCAGAAACAATGATTGAAATGGTTAAAGATTCTGCGCGAATGAAACTCAAAGAAGGTGTACATTCTCAGGAGCAGAGAGAAGATATTGCAGAAAAAGTAGCTCTCGCTGCACTGCGATATGCAATCCTTAGACAATCAATCGGTGGTGATATTATTTTCGATATCAACCAGGCGCTTTCACTTGAAGGGGATTCGGGTCCGTATCTTCAGTATGCGTGTGTGCGGGCTTCCACACTTCTTAAAAAAGCAGAAGGTTTTGTGCAGGTGTCTACAGTACTTCCAGAAGGATGGCAGACGACACATATTGAAAAACTTCTTCAGCGATATCCGCGCATTATTGATCGTGCAGGACGAGAGTATGCACCACATCAGCTTGTCACATACCTTACTGAGCTTGCAGGGGCATTCAATTCATTTTACGGAAGTCACAAGATTATTGATGGTGGTGATGCTACATCAGGATATCGACTTGCTATTACAAAAGCATTTGTTGATGTGATGACTTCAGGGCTTCATCTATTAGGTATTGAGGTACCAGTAGAGATGTAATTTCTTTATAAAACTTATTGAAAATGCTAGTATGTGCTTAATATGGCAGAAGAGAAGGAAGTAAAACCAAAAAGTGAAACGGCGCTCCGAGAAGAAAAAATTCTCGATTTTTGGCAAAAAGAAAATATCTTTGAAAAAACTCTCACCAAAGATGCGCCTTTAGGGAACTTTGTATTTTTTGATGGTCCTCCGTTTGCAACAGGAACGCCACACTATGGGCACATTCTTGCTGGTACAATGAAAGATATTATTCCTCGGTATCAAACCATGAAAGGTAAGCGGGTACTTCGTCGATGGGGTTGGGACTGTCATGGGCTTCCCATTGAAAACTTAGTTGAAAAAGAACTCAATCTTGCCACAAAAAAAGATATTGAAACTCTTGGGGTGGGGAAATTTAACCAAGCTGCACGGAATGCGGTCATGCTATATCGAGATGAGTGGACAAAAATCATTCCTCGTATGGGTCGGTGGGTAGATATGGAAAATGACTACAAGACAATGGACAAGACATACACGGAGTCTGTGTGGTGGTCTTTCAAAACACTCAATGAAAAAGGTTTGGTCTACAAAGGGTTTAAAACCATGCAGATTTGTCCTCGTTGCGGAACAACCCTTTCAAACTTTGAAGTAAACCAAGGATACAAGGATATCACTGATATTTCTGTGTATGTAAAATTTGAGCTTCTTGATGAACCGGGAACATATCTCCTCGCGTGGACTACCACCCCATGGACACTTCCAGGCAATGTGGCTCTGGCGGTGGGCGCCGATGTTGAATATGTGCGAGCTAAAAAAGACAATGTGTCTTATATTGTTGCAAAAGAACTTGCAGAAAAAGTTTTGAAAGAAGGTTATGTTGTAGAAAAAGAATTTACCGGCAGTACACTTATTGGAAAATCATACAAACCTATTTTTGATTATTACAATACGGATACGCTCGAACATAAAGAAAATGCCTGGAAAGTGTATGCGGGAGATTTTGTAACTACAGATGCAGGTACGGGTATTGTGCATATTGCGCCAGCATTTGGTGAAGACGATCTTGCACTCGGTCAAAAATATTCACTCCCGTTCATTCAACATGTTGGTTTTGATGGAATTATAAAACCAGAAGTGACAGACTTTGCTGGTCTTTTTGCAAAACCAAAAAATACAGGTGATGAAAAAGATGCACATCAAAAAACTGATATTGAAGTAATTAAAGTCCTTGCAAGTAAAGGCGTGCTTTTCAGTAAAGAAAAAATTATTCACTCATACCCACATTGTTGGAGATGTGAGACGCCACTTTTGAATTACGCAACTTCCTCGTGGTTTGTGAAGGTGACTGATCTGAAGGATAAGATGTTGGCATTAAATGAAAAAGTGTCATGGGTACCAGAGACAATTGGTTCTGGACGTTTTGGAAAATGGATTGAAGGTGCTCGGGATTGGTCTGTGTCTCGTGCTCGATATTGGGGAGCTCCACTTCCAGTCTGGGAGAGTGCAGATGGAGAGAAGTTGTTTATTGGTTCTGTGCCAGAATTAAAATCTCGCATCAAAAAACGCAACACATTCTTTTTGATACGACATGGAGAGTCTGAGGCAAATGCTGGAGGGGATAGAATCAGTTCAGATCCTGTGTTCAACGATCCTCTTACTCCGCTTGGTAAAAAAGAAGTTGCTGATGCAGCGCTACACTTGGTAGATAAAAAAATAGATCTCATTATCACATCTCCATTTGTTCGTACAAAAGAAACCACACACATTATTGCTGAAGCGCTCGGATATACAGGGGAGATTATCGAAGATGCTCGTCTCGGTGAGATTGATGCTGGTATCTACAACGGTAAACCGTGGCATGAATATATGGCACATTTTGCTTCCATTAAAGAACGATTTACAAAGAAAGTTGATTCTGCTGAAAATTGGAACGATGTGCGAAAACGCGTGTGTGAGGCTATGTATGATATCAATACACGATACGAAGGCAAGAATATTCTGATTGTCAGTCATGGCGCAGCACTTCATTGTATAGATCTTGCGTCTGGCGGGTTATCGAATCAAGAAATTATCGAACATTACTACGATGATGCATTTATGAACGCTGAAGTAAAAGAGGTTGATTGGAGAAATCTACCTCACAACGAGCAGTATGAAGTCGATCTCCATCGACCATATATCGACGACATCACACTCACATCATCAAAAGGTGAGGTGATGCGTCGTGTGCCAGAGGTATTTGATACGTGGTACGACTCAGGTTCAATGCCGTATGCGCAACAACATTATCCTTTTAGAAATAAGGAATTGTTTGAGCAATCAAATAGTCCACTTTTTCCTGCTGACTTTATTGCAGAAGGGCTCGATCAAACACGAGGATGGTTTTACACATTACTTGTTCTGGGTACAGGACTTTTTGAAAAGTCTCCGTACAATCATGTAATCGTAAATGGATTGGTTTTGGCAGAAGATGGACGAAAGATGTCTAAGAGTTTGAAAAACTATCCAGATGTGATGGATCTGGTAAACACATACGGTGCAGATGCGATGCGATACTACATGATCGCATCACCAATTGTAAAAGCAGAAGACTTGAATTTTTCTACAGCAGGTGTTGATGAGGTGCATAAAAAAATAACTGGAAAACTCATAAATATTCTTTCGTTTTACGAGATGTATAAAACAGATGGGTTGCGAAAGGGGGAAGCAACCTTGCTTGATGAGTGGATCATGTCACGACTTTCTGAGCTCACACAGGTGGTGACCACATCACTTGATTCATATGAACTCGATAAGGCATCACGACCAATTCTCGATTTTGTAGATGATTTTTCTACGTGGTATGTGAGACGCTCACGAGAACGCTTCAAATCTGATGATCCGCTCGTATCTGGTACCGCACTCTGGTACACAGCTCATGTGTTAAAAGAGCTTTCAAAAATAATGGCACCGTTTATGCCCTTTATTGCTGAGCATATCTATCAAGCCGTAAAAGTGGAAGAGGATACTCTCAGTGTACATTTGGAAACATGGCCAACACGAGAAACACCTCAGACGGCATTGCTGGTGGAAATGCAAAAAGTACGTGATGTTGTGTCAGGTGCACTTCAGGTTCGTGCAAAAGCAAATATTAAAGTACGACAACCACTTGCCTCATTGGTTATCAAAGAGGATCTCAATGATGAGCTTCGTGCTATTATCGCTGAAGAAGTGAATGTGAAAGAAGTTGTCTCTGACCCACAGATGGTAACAGAGCTTGAACTTGATATTGTTCTGACGCCAGAGCTTATAGAGGAGGGTATTGCTCGCGATATCATTCGTGCTATTCAAGATGCACGCAAAAAAGAAAATCTGACACCACATCAGACAGTGACGCTTTCAATCTCTGGAATTGGTGCTGAATTTTTGAACCACTGGAGTGAAATGATACAGAGACCCACAGGAGTTACACATATCACTACAACGGATGAAAAGGGTACATACGCTCTTTCACTTGAAAATCTCAGTATCTCGTTTTCACTCCTCCGTTAAAGACTGGTATGTCATATCAGATTTACACAACAAAAGCTCTCATTCTCAAAAGAATTCCGTATGACGCAAATGTGTCATATCTTCTCTATACAAAAGAAATGGGGCTCATTAGTGCGCTTGCTACTGGAGTTAGAAAAAGTGAATCAAAACTTCGTTACGCACTTCAGGAATATTCATTTTGTGAAGTGTCGTTGGTAAAAGGAAGGCATACGTGGCGACTTACATCTGCCGTACTTGAAACAAATCTGTACCTCTCTGCAAAAGAGCAGGGGGCTCGGGAGGTGATTGCACGTATATCGACACAAGTGATCAGGCTTGTTGCAGGGCAGGAAAAAGATGAACAGTTGTTTGAAAGTTTACTTGGAGGATTACAAGAACTTGTTGGGGCGCCGAGCGAATTAGTATCTGCAATTGAAATATTAATTATGCTTCGTATGCTTCGTATTCTCGGGTATGTGTCGGAAGTTGAGGATTCGGTGTGTGTGCCATATGGTTTATATAATGAACATGTACTCCATCGAATCACACAGTCAAAACAGGTGTTTGTTGCACATATCAACAAAGGTTTACGAGAAAGTCAGTTGTAGATGTAGTATAATACGTCATATGACTCTAGAAGATGATCGAATAGAAAAATTAAAAAGAAAACTCTATTCACGAGAAAGTTTTACTCCTGCGTCAAATCGTTTTGAAATCAACATGCATGATGTTGGTGATGTAAAAGATAACTGGGATGATAATACAGGTCTGCATATTGATGCTGTGTCTGCTGAGCCCGAAACTCATCCGTTCTTGAAAAAGTTTCTCACCGGAGCGATTGTGTTTCTTTTGGTGGCTGTAAGTATAGCATTATACATGTTTTTTATGGGGGGAAATGCGGTGTCGTCTGCAAATGTTGATATAGAAATAGTTGGTCCTGCAAGTGTGACATCTGGAGAACAGGTGGATCTCGGTATATCTTTGGTAAACAAAAATAGAACAGCATTAAAAAATGTCACACTGACCATTGAATATCCTGATGGTGCGCGTGCAAAAGATGATAGTGCTGAACCGTTGACTCGTACTGTACAAAATATTCCGGATATTACAAAAAGTTCGACATATAATACTGCAACAAAGCTGTATCTTTTTGGAGATAAAGACATACCAAAGACACTCGTATTTAAAATGGAATATACGGTATCTGGCTCAAATGCTCGATTCACAAAAGAGAAAAAATACGATGTATTGATCGGCTCATCACCACTGTTGATTAATGTAAGCGCGCCGCAAGAAATTAATTCTGGCCAGCAGGTATCATTGCAGGTGACAGTGACATCAAACTCAGGGTCACTTCTGAAGGACGTAATGGTGAAAGCTGAGTATCCATATGGATTTACATACAATCGTGCAACTCTTGAGCCTGAAAATGATAAGCAAACATGGAAACTGGGTGATTTAAAAAATGGAGATAAAAAAGTATTTACTGTGGTGGGTACTATGATCGCTCAAGATAACGAAGAAAGAACTTTTCGTTTTATGGCAGGTGTTGCTGATCTAAAAGGTGAACTTGAAACCATTCTCGGTACTGCGATGCCTACAGTGTCTCTACGAAAGTCATTTTTCAATATCGTCTTTGGTCTTGGGCGAGATACTGCTGAGATGGTCAGTGCACGAGCACAGGATCGTATCGCTGGTGAACTTTCAATTACCAACTCACTTCCAGATTCATTGTCTAATGTGGTACTTGAAGTAAAAATGAATGGAGTTGCACTTAACAAGTTTGGAGTAAGTGTTAATGATGGTGGCTTCTATCAATCGAGTCAAAATACTATTCTTTGGGATAGAAATACAAATAGCAAATTTGCTTTTATTCGTCCTAGTGAAACAGTTGATGCTCGGTTCGATGTGCAAGATTTTTCAATACCACGCACAATGAAAAATCCAGAAATCGTATTTAATATAAACCTCAAAGGTGTGCGATCGCTTGTGGGGGGTGGGGTGGATAATATTACTTCTACAGCAACAAAGACATTACGTTTCTTTACAGATCTTACGTTGAAGGCAAGCTCTTTGCGTTCAGGTGAGTTGCAGAATTCAGGACCGGTGCCTCCACGCAGAGAAGAGGCTTCTACATATACCATTGAATGGGTACTTTCAAATACACACAATGATGTACAACGAGCACAAGTAAAAACCACACTTCCAGTGTATGTGGATTGGATGGGAGTGGTTTCTCCAAATACAGAGAGTATTTCATACGATCCAGATAGTCGTACTGTCACGTGGAATGCGGGCACTATTGGTGCGTTAGCGGGTTATTCTACATCACCTAAAAAAGTATTGTTCCAAGTGCGACTTAATGCGAGTGCTTCTCAAGTAGGTCTCAGTCCGATATTGACTGGTGGAACAACAATTTCTGGTATGGATACGTTCGTCAACAAAACATTTACCACTGAAGCGGGTTCTGTGAATACTAACACTGCTGATGGATTTTCCGGTAAAGTCCAATAAGCTTTCCACAGCGGTACATTTCTTTGTTGGACTTCAAAAAATATTTCTCACCAACGCACTCAGGTTGGCTCGCAATATTTTATTCGTCCGCCTCGAACTGTATCCACTGTGAAGACTTATTGATTATATAAAGTATTTAAGCTAGTATTTGAAATTATGGCAGAAAAAAA
>DBEI01000056.1 GCA_002294445.1 Patescibacteria group bacterium UBA910 | reverse complement strand
GGGAGTTTATCTTCGTAATACTCTGTGTCAGCGTCTTCCATTTTTACTGCTCCAGTGAGTTTTTCAAAAAAAGAACGTTTATCTTTCATTGTAATTGTGACTGTTAGGTCTTTTTAGGAATAATGTGTTTAATTTTTTCAAACATAAGCATCAATCCGATGATACCAATCCAGACAAGACCGAAAATAAGAAAAAGATTGTTCTCGCTTTCTTTCATTATAAATAAATTAAAGTAAGCGTGCAATCCGATAGCGAGGATAACTCCGACTATGCCAGCAATAATTTTGATGTGTCGTGGTCGATAAAATGTTAAACCGAGAGCTATACCTACGACAGCAGAAGAAAGTACGTGAATCAGACTTGCTCCAATAAATCGAAGGTTGCTTGTGGTAAATGTGGTCAGTATATCTCCTTCGTGTAGTGGATCAATGAGAAACAGTGTGTTTTCAAGAGCTACAAATCCGAGGGCAACAATAATCATGTACATGAGTGCATCTACTGGTTCATCGTCGATACGAGTATGTAGTGCAACAACCCATGCTGCTATGAATTTTAATATTTCTTCTGTTGCTGCCCAATAAATAAATAAAGATGACTGACCTACTGGTAAAAGCTCATATATAATACGTTGTAACGGTAAAGCTACCAACACTACAGCTTGGCCAGCAAAGAAGGCTAATGTGATAAACCGTATTGGCTCTGGGTGTGTATCTTCAGTAAGCCAAAAGAAAAGCCAGATCAGTGCGGGTATGACACCAAGGAGCGGTGCAATGATATATGGGTGTTGAATAAAGAACGAAATAATGTCCATAAAATGATGTGTTAGGTGTTAGGCCACTTTTCGACCATGAGTAATGTGTTATAACCAAGAATATTCCAGATTTCCTCCGTCACGAAAGGCATAAATGGATGAAGAGATTTGAGACTAGTTTCAAGTATCGTGTAAAGTGTCCAAATACGAGAATTTCTTTCTTCAGGAGAGCCGTCTTTAAGTATATGTTTGCTTTCTTCGATAATCTGATCAGCAAGTCGACCCCATATATAGTGATAGAGTTTATCTCCTGCTAAATATAATTTGTATTCGTTTAATTCCTTTGTGACAGTGGCAATAAGTTCATGTAATTCTGTGTGAAGTGCGCGATCGGTGTCGGTAAGTTGTGGTTGTAGCGGAGGTTTTGCTCCCGCTGTAGTGGTGATGAAACGAGTAATATTCCACAATTTGTTAGCAAAATGTTTGTATGCTTTAAATTTTTCAGGGGATATCTTGCTATCATTTCCAGGTCCAGTACCGATAATGAGTGCCATACGCACAGCATCGGCACCGTATTCTTTGATGGTATCTACAGGATCAATGTTGTTTCCGAGAGATTTACTGATTTTTTGACCTTTACTGTCGCGTACCAACCCGTGCAGATATACTGTTTTGAAGGGGATCTGACCTACAAGGTATGTAGACATAAGTATCATACGTGCAACCCAGAAGAAAAGAATATCGTATCCTGTTTCAAGTACGGTAGTAGGGTGATACGTTTTTAAATCATCAGTGTGTTCTGGCCAACCAAGTGTTGAGAACGTCCACAGTCCCGAAGAAAACCATGTATCGAGGGTGTCTGAATCCTGCTCCCAACCGTCACCTTGGGGTGCTTCGATATCACAGTGTATTTCTTCTCCTTTGTACCATACAGGAATACGGTGTCCGTACCAGATCTGTCGACTGATACACCAGTCACGAAGGTTTTCGATCCAGTGAGTGTACACTCTCTCAAACCGATCAGGGAGTATATCAATATTTTTATTCTCAACTACAGAAAGCATCAACTTTTTTAATGTGACAAGCTCTCCTTGTGCAACATGAGGGAGGTCTGCGTGGGGGTAAGAAAATTCTTTGTTTACATTTATGAACCACTGTAATTTTGGAAGAGGTTCTATGATTCCACCTGTACGTTCTGCGGTGGATACGTTTTGTACCACTTCTTCTTCTTGTATAAGAAGATTATTTTCTTTGAGCCATGTCACAACAAGTTCTCGTGCCTCAGTAGTTTTTTTACCTGAAAGTAATTCAGAGCTTACAGACATTTTTGCATATTCATTTATCACAGGTTTGAGAAGGAGGTTGTGTCGTTGTGCAATATCCCAGTCAATACTACTGTGGGCAGGAGTCACACCTAATGCACCTGTTCCAAATGTAGGATCAACAGCTTCATCTCCAACAATAGTGATTGAAAGATTCTCATGACAAAAATCTACCTCGTATGTTTTACCAATAAATTCTCTGTACCGAGCGTCATCAGGGTGTACAGCTACAGCCGTATCTCCTACTTTTGTTTCTGGTCTAGTGGTAGAGATTGCAATAGGGAAATCATGTGAATATTTGAATGTATAGAGAATAGCCTTTCTCTCCTCATACACAATTTCGTCATCAGAGATAGTTGTTTGACCTTTTGGGTCCCAGTTGACCACACGATAACCACGATAAATGAGACCGTCATCATACATTTGCTTGAACGCAGTTTTCACCGCAACATTTCTTTGCTCATCAAGTGTGAATGCCTCACGAGACCAGTCGACAGAACAACCCATCTTTTCCATTTGAGAAACGATAGTGTCGTGACTTTCTTTTGCGAACTGATGTACTCGTTTGAGAAATTCTTCTCTACCTAAATCATGTCGATTTTTACCTTCTTCTTTTTGAATTTGTTTTTCTACTTTTGATTGGGTTGCGATCGCAGCATGGTCGGTCCCTGGAAGCCAGAGTGTACGTTTGCCTTGCATACGTGCAAAACGAGTCATGGTGTCTTCAAGTGCAAGCATGAATGCACTCCCCATATGAAGAGTGCCAGTTACGTTTGGAGGTGGAAGTACTATAGAAAAAGTCGGGGCATTTTTTTCGGTTATACCAGAGTTGATACACATGTCAGGGTTAAAGAAACCTGAATCTTTCCATATCTTATATATACGATCTTCTACTTCGGATGAATTGTATGGGGATAGTAATTTTTCAGTCATACATAGAGAATAGCATAAAAAAGCTTTAATTTACAGGGTTTGTAGGGAAGTGACCTATATAAAAGACATGTCTTTTATATAGGTCACTTGTGTTTGTCTTTTACGTGAGATTTTGTAAAAAACTATGTATAGAAAGAGTATTTATTGAAGTAAAAGACATATTTTATGTAATAAAAGACATATAGTAAAAAATGGCTAACAATAAGGCGATTTGACTAGTTGTCTTTTTTGGGTTTTTATTGACAGCTCATATCAAACGGTGTAATCTGTGGGGGTCGTAGGTACTTATTGTTTATGTTAATTTAGTATTTATTTTTTTAAAAAAAACACCATGGGAAATAAAAGCAAATTTCAGTCTATTTTTTCATTCGCTCTCTTTGTACTTTTTGCTGTTTTTCTCGCGTATCCTTCTGGGGTTTTTGCAGATTCTACATCTGATCATATGGGCACTGTTCGGGTGTGTTCAGTCCTTGCAAATGAGACTGGTGCACTCGCAAATGCTGAGGCTTCAACACCTTCAGGGTCTTCTGTGCTTTTAGTCTCAGCAACAAAGGATTTTTCTTCTACAGTATTTACATATAATTTTAATGCGCAATCTTTTGCACATAATACTTCTATAAACAATATACCTGTTCATTGTACAGACTTAATATCTGTACCTTTTGGTCAGTATTACTATAACAAT
Organism: Patescibacteria group bacterium UBA910; assembly: GCA_002294445.1. GTDB lineage: Bacteria > Patescibacteriota > Minisyncoccia > Phycocordibacterales > DATDWN01 > UBA910. The sequence goes on along the minus strand of DBEI01000056.1, from coordinate 2,819 downwards.
CCTACCTTGAATACGACTTCATATGCATGGGGTCAGTCTACATATTATGACGGTACGGATGCTTTTTCTCTTGATGCTTTTGCTCCATATAGCAACGCATTGTTCACTGAAGATTCGAGTGATGATATTACCGTTAATTCTGTATCAGATGGATTGGTTGTGGTAGACAGTACAAAACCTCACCGAACAATCATTGTCCTTAATAAATATTCTAATGTCCTTGATAATACAGGTATCGGTGGTGACGCTCAGGTAGATGGTACACACAATACATTGATTCAGCCAGCACAGTGTGTGCTAAATGCCGAACTTATACTCAATGGAAGCTTTGAGCATCCTGTTGTTACAAGTGCACGAAAATGGGATATTATCTCTTTTAAAAATCCATTGCTTTCTTGGAAATCATTTGATACTTCATATGGTCTTGAATTACAAGCCGGTATTTTTGATGGTATGACGACATGGTCTGCACATTCTGGAAATCAATATGCAGAAATAGATGGTGGTGCATCTCATGATGTGTCACAAGATATTGCTACTGTACCAGGTGCAACATATTCACTTTCTTTTTGGGTATCACCTCGACCTCGTGAAGCAACTTCTACTAATGTAATGAAAGTGTTGATCAACGGTGAGGTTGTAAAAAATATAGAACTACCAGTTTCTTCTGTCACTACATGGACTCAATACACGCATACATTCGTTGCGACTTCTACTGTGACACGAGTTTCATTTGTTGATGGAAAAAATATTTCAACAGGTCTTTCTGTGTTCCTTGATGATGTTTCTTTGAAGTGTACTCAAGGTCCTGCAAATACACGACCGATTATTGCTCTCGTAGGTAATAATCCAGCTGAGATTACTGTAGGTCAGCCATGGATCGAACCAGGTGCAACAGCATCTGATCTCGAAGATGGAAACCTTACAAACAAGATTGTTATTACTGGTACAGTCGATACCTCAACTACAGGTGTATACACACTTACATACACGGTAACTGATTCAGGTGGTTTGACTGCATCAACAACACGACAGGTAATTGTAAAAGACTTTTTTGGAGATAAAAATCCTGGACGAGTAACTATCTGTCATGCAATACAAGATCCTTTAAATAACAATGCATTTATTCGAATCACTATCTCTGAAGCAGCAGCACAGGCGCACCTTGCACATCACGGCGAGCGAGATATCATTCCTGCAACTGAAGCGGATTGTGCAAAAAAACCTACAGTAAGTTTGACTGCTAATCCGATCGCGATCACTCAAGGTGCAACAACTACTCTCACCTGGTCATCTTCAAACGTAACAGCATGTACTTCATCATGGATGGGTTCTGTAGCTTTATCTGGTATACAAGTTGTATCTCCTGCTACTACAACAACATACACACTTACTTGTACAGGTATGTATGGATCACAAACAGCATCAACTACGGTGTCTGTACGAGTACCATTGCCGATCAATCAGTGTGTGCTTCCTGATACACTCGGTGATACAACCACAGAATTGATTGGTGAAAGTTATGGTCATGAGCCTAGTGTTGCAACTATTCTTGCTCAGTATGGAATGACGATTCATCCTACACTTGATCAACAGCAGTATCAGTCTTTTACGCTTTCATCGAGTGCAACTACCACGATGACTGTAACGTATATTGAGGGTGATTATTCTGCAAACGGTAATGTCTTTGGATATTATGTAAATAATGATGTCTCAACGTTCACACCTCTCTTCTTGTCTGGCATGGGTCCAAATCCTGCATACCCTTCTGTAAGTAAAGTTGCTAAAGGTCATACATTTACTGTATCGGTGAAAGCTGGATCGGTTCAATTTGCGGTCAAATCTTCTGCGGGAAATACAGCACCGTATACTATTTCTACAGTAAATAGTGTTAATGCGTCTGGGGTGGATCGAGTACTTGTGTTTAATAATCCATACGCAACATCTGCAAATGATTTTATTCTCGCATTTGAGGATTTACCTATCATGTCTGCTTCAGATAATGACTATAATGATGTAATTGTACGGATTGCTATCACAGGTTGTACAGAAGCACCAAAAAACACACCACCAACCATCACGCTCATTGGATCAAATCCAGCAACACTTACTGTAGGTCAGTCATGGATCGAACCAGGTGCAACAGCATCTGATCTCGAAGATGGAAACCTTACAAACAAGATTGTTATTACTGGAACAGTAGATATTAATACTCCGGGTACATACACACTCACATACACCGTAACTGATTCAGGTGGTTTGACTGCATCAACAACACGACAGGTTGTTGTTTCTCGAGCTCCTGTTAATGCGTGTGTGCTCGTATCTGATACCACTACACAGGTTATTGGTGGTGGGGATGCTGTCCTTGCGTATATACATCCAACATGGGTAACGATTCCACATTCATCATGGATCTGGTCAACCTATAAAGTGGTCGATCCAGCTGCTACGACAACTCGTGTCTTTTCAAAGACATTTACCGCAACCTCAACACCAACACGGGCAATACTTTCTATATCAGCAGATAATTCATATATAGTAAAAGTAAATGGGGTAAAAGTTGCTGAAAATCTCAATGAATTTAATTATCTTTCTGTCGCAACACATAATATTGCTTCAGCGATTGTCCCTGGTGTAAATACAATTACTTTTGAGGTGACAAATTTTGCTCAAGCAAATGCAACTCCAGAATCAAACCCAGCCGGATTGATTTATAAACTTGAGTTGTCGGGTAATGGATGTGGTCCTGTGGTAACAAACACACCACCAACCATCACTCTCATTGGATCAAACCCAGCAACACTTACTGTAGGTCA
>DBEI01000021.1 GCA_002294445.1 Patescibacteria group bacterium UBA910 | reverse complement strand
AGCAACAGAAGAAGCAGCTGCTTAATCTCTTTTAAAGTTATCCGTTGACTCAGTCAACGAAGAAGACATACAATTATACTGTACTACCTTTACCAGTAACTGAATGCATTTTTATGGAACACGATACACAATTTTTGGACTTTGTTATTAAAGCACTTGTTGAAAATCCACAGGATGTAAAGATCAATCGAACTGTTGATGAAATGGGCGTATTGATGACTTTGGATGTAAACCCAGCAGATATGGGTAAAATCATTGGGCGAGAAGGAAACACTGCGAAAGCAATTCGAACACTCTTGCGAGTGGTAGGAATGAAAAACAACGCTCGAGTAAACCTCAAGATCAATGAACCAGCAGGAGGAGTGGAAAAAAGCTCATCATCTGCAACAAAGTCACTTGATGATGCGATGGCAGACCTCAAGTTGGACTAATACAAGAATTTCAAAAACCACTCGAATGAGTGGTTTTTGTTATGTGTCAGATAGTGGACTTATAATAAAAACTATTGTATAGTTGTGCTCATGAGATTTCATATTATCAGCCTATTTCCACAAGCGTTCGATTCGTATATTAGCGAGTCGATTATTAAGCGTGCAATTGAAGATAAAAAAATCAGTATCTCTTTTTATAATCCTCGAGATTATTCTGATGATAAATGGAAACGTATCGATCAGAAGCCGTATGCGGGTGGTCCGGGAATGGTGATACAAGCGCTCCCTGTGGCAAAAGCGATTGAAGCTGTGTTTAAAAAACTTGCACGCAAAAAGACAAAAGTGGTAAGCAAGATTATTTTTCTTTCCCCAAGCGGTAAACAGTTTGATACTACTTATGCAAAAAAGACTGTACAAAAGGTTACTGATGTGATTATTGTGTGCGGACGATATGAGGGAATCGATGCGCGAGTTCAAAAGATGTTTAAGATGGAAGAAGTGTCGGTAGGTCCTTTTGTGCTTACTGGCGGGGAACTTCCTGCGCTTATTATGATTGACTGTATCTCACGGCAGGTTGAAGGAGTGCTTGGAAACTTTGCGTCTCTTGAGGAAACTCGTACTGCAAGTAAAGACTCCTATACAAGACCAGAAATTATTGAATACAAAGGAAAGAAATATAAAGTACCAAAAGTGCTTCTCTCGGGTGATCATAAAAAGATAGAAGCGTGGAGAGAAAAACATAAATAAAATAAGACATTCTCCATTTTGGAGAATGTCTTATTTGTTTAGTTGGGGTTTGTGGGGTTATTTCGAAAATTCCGTATGTGCTCGCATGATTGGAACACCGATCGAAATACCAACAATCGTAAGACTGAGGGCAATACCCATTTCAATATTCCCTGTTGCCGAGTAGAGCAAAGCTCCTGAGCCCCCGACACAAATGAACCATACAATAAGCAACTTTTTTCTTAGAGTCATGTATTGAGATTAATTCTTTTTGTTTGCTTTGTCAATTTGATATAGTTATCTCTATGAATATCACAAAATATGGGCATTGTTGTTTACTTATTGATATTGAAGGAGTGAGAATTTTGACCGACCCAGGATCGTATTCAACGATGCAATCTGAGGTGCGTGATGTCGATGTGGTCTTGATTACCCATGAACATGCAGATCATTTACATGTCGATTCTTTGAAAGATGTGTTGTCTAAAAATTCGAATGCTCAGGTGGTGACTAATGCAAGTGTGGGAAAAATTCTAGGCGGAGAAGGTATTGAATATCACAATGTCTCACATGGTGAAAAAATTGATATTAAAGGAGTTACGATTGAAGGTTTTGGAGACAAACATGCAGAGATTTATAAAGACTTTGGACAAGTAGAAAATACGGGATATTTTATTGATGGAAAATTCTTTTATCCTGGAGATGCATTCTATAACCCAGAGCGACCGGTTGATGTGCTCGCGCTTCCTGTGTCAGGTCCATGGTGCTCTATACATGATGCGGTTGAATACGCGCTTTTAATAAAGCCGCGAGTTGCTTTTCCTGTGCACGATGGCAATCTTCTTCATCCTGGAGTGCCACATCGAGCGCCTGCAAAATATCTTCCTGAAGCAGGAATTGATTTTGTTGTGATTAATGTTGGCGAAACAAAAGAATTTTAAAATGAAGCGACCCCGCATTGTGCGGGGTCTATGCTATTCTTTGGTTTTTCCTTCAGCCCAGTCTTTCCAGTCACTGAGTGGAGCATCGTGTGGAGGACCGTCGTTGGGACACAAAACTTTTCGAAACGAATGAAGTTGTTCTTTGGTTGTTGTCGGGTCTGACGAAATCCTTACCAAGGCAGGAGTAATCTTTTTGAAAGCACGCTCTCCTTCTGCAAGATCATCAAGAGAAACTTGGGTCGTTTTAAGCATTTTTATCCTCGAACGTAGTCTGATATCTAACTTATTAGTTTTTGTGCTATGTGTCAATTGAGTTTTCTACAGTTTTAGAGCTCATCTTCAATCTAATGTCGGATTGAATCAAGAAAGTTTCGAGCGAAAACTTTGATCTTTTGACGAGAGATATCGAGATCTCTGGAGTCAAAAATCGGAGTTTGCAGCCGAAACTTTATTGATTCTGTCGACAAGCAAGTATGCGAGTCATTTTTTTGCGGTTAGATTGGAGATGAGCTCTTACATGATACAATACTTCCATGACTCAAAAGGACGCACTTGAAATTTTAAAGATGGGGCAAAATGTTTTTCTTACTGGTCCTGCGGGAAGTGGAAAGACATTTGTACTTAATGAGTATATTTCATACCTCAAACAATCAGGTGTAGAAGTAGCTATTACTGCATCGACCGGTATCGCTTCGACTCATATCAACGGTATGACTATTCATGCGTGGTCAGGACTCGGTATTAAAAGTGTACTTACTGAATATGATCTTGAAGCGATGGTTGAAAAACAATATCTCTATAAACGATTTGAAAAGACCCAGGTGCTTGTTATCGATGAGATTTCAATGTTATCAGGCACCCAGCTTACAATGATTGAGTGGATTTGTCGTACATTTAAACACAATGATAAACCGTTTGGTGGTATGCAGGTGATACTTTGTGGAGATTTTTTCCAGCTCCCACCTATTACAAAGTCGTCGTTTGGTGAAAGTGTGGGGAATGATTTTGCATACGAGTCTGATGCATGGAAGTTTGCACGATTTACGATTTGTTACTTATCAGAGCAACATCGACAAAAAGATAGCGATTATCTTTCTATACTCAATCAAATACGAGCCAATAGAGTGACCGCACAGACTATCGAGCTTTTACGTTCGCGTGAAAATGCTGAACCCGCTCTTGATGTGCTAGCAACAAAACTTTTCACGCATAATGTCGATGTGGATACCATCAACCATAAACATCTCGACACTCTCACCACAGCGACAAAAGAATTTGTAATGATGTCAAAAGGTAAAGACTTTCTTGTAGAAGGTCTGAAGCGATCATGCCTTGCCCCTGAGCGTCTGCGACTCAAGGAAGGTGCACGAGTAATGTTTGTAAAAAATAATTATGAAGTTGGTTTTGTAAACGGTACTTTGGGGGTAGTAACCGGCTTCAATACATTTGGTGAGCCGGTAGTACGAACTGTCGGAGGTAAGCTTATTTCTGTAGTGCCAATGTCTTGGAGTATCGAAGAGGAGGGAAAAGTAAAAGCAGAAATTACCCAACTTCCTCTTCGTCTGGCATGGGCTATTACGGTGCATAAAAGTCAGGGAATGAGTCTGGATGCAATGGAGGTTGATCTTTCAAAATCTTTTGTGAAAGGGATGGGGTATGTGGCGCTTTCTCGTGTACGTTCGCTTGATGGGATGAAACTGCTGGGTTTTAATACACTTTCTCTTGAAGTCGATCCATCTGTGCTGTCATTTGATGAACAACTAAAAGAGATGTCAGATGAAGTGGTGGGGCAATTGAGAAGTTTTTCACTTGATGAGCGTAAAAAGATCCAAAAAGAATTCTTGTCTCGGGTTGCACCAGCTGAAAAGGAGAAAAAAGAACCTAAAAAGAGTGCTCGAGAAATTACTAAAGACATGCTTGATGAAGGTCTGGGACTCAGAGATATTGCTGATGCGAGAGGTGTAAAGCAGGATACAGTGGTGGCACATATAGAGGAACTAATTTCCGAGGGTGTTGAGTTGCGTCTAGATCATCTCAAGAAGGATTTTGCGTACAAAGAGCTCGATGTGATACATGATGCATTTGATGCATGTGACACAACAACATTGTCACCGGTGTATAACTACCTTCTAAAAAAGAAAAAGAAGCCGACGTATTTGAAATTGAGAGTCGCACGTTTGTTTTTGTAGTTAAACCGGTAGACATATGAGGTAAAAATGTGTCTTGTATATATAGCCCGCTATATTATAATTAAGGCGTATTAATAACAATTTATATATGATACAAACACTTATTCTACTTATAAGGCCAGCGCTTATCGGAGGTATTGCATTGTTTGGGTTTGGATATCTCTGGTATTCAATAATCTTTAAGAATCATTTTGCGAAGTTACGAGCAGAAGAAGGGAAGACAAAAGAGACTCCTTCAAAAGAGCAAATGCTCAAAACTCACGGTATTAAATTTGTACTTGATGTGTTGACCGCAGCCGCTTTTTCAATTGTTTGTTATCCAGATGCTCCATATAAAGTAACACTCGTAATGTTCTTTATTGTGTGGATTGGTTTTACACTCCCTCAAATTATGAGTGCGTATCTCTGGGATAAGCGTTCAGGTAAATACACAGCATTTGAAATCGTATTTAGTATTAGTTCTTTTCTATTGCTTGCGATAGTGACACGTTTTGTGTTTCTTTACCTAATCTAAGATAAAGTATTTATTATGAAATACTGGCTCATCAAAAGTGAACCAGATTGCTACTCAATAGCTGATTTAAAACAAGACAAGAAGACTTCGTGGACTGGTGTGAGAAATTACCAAGCGCGTAATTTTATCAAGACCATGTCCAAAGGAGACCTTGTCTTGTTTTATCACTCTGGCGCAAATCCTCCTGCCGTGGTGGGTGTATGTAAGGTAGGAAGTGTAGCGTATCCTGACGAAACTGCGCTTAATCCAAAAGATGATCATTTTGATCCAAAAGCAACCAAAGAAAATCCGATCTGGTCTGCAATAGATATGGTGTATGTGAGTACGCTTAAAGAGCCAGTGACCCTGCCTCACATCAAAAATAATCCAAAACTAGCTGATATGGTGGTTGTCCAACAAGGAAGTAGACTCTCTATCCAGCCGGTAAGTGAAAAACACTTCAAATACATAGTTGACTAAAAGTTATCCACACCATAGGCTAAGCCTATGGAGATTGTCTTAGAAAATTGACGGATTTGTATAGGTGTGCTATTTTTTCAACTGGAAAGGAGGGTGGAAAATGCCCCCAAGCCCATGGCAAATAGTGCAGATTAAAATGCATCAAGAGGATCTCCGGCGCTTGAACTTACTTGCTGTAAAAGATAAGACGAGTGCAGAACATCAGTTTCGTTTTGCTGTGCAGGAGTACATAGCACAAAGGAAATTGGATCTAGAACAACCTAAAAAAGCTAATTCCAAAAAAGTACTCAACTTCAGACCTAAGAAATGAAAAACCCCACCCTCACGGGACGGGGTATCAAAACTCAGTCAAACAACTTTGTTGTTTGAAATTATTTATACTCAAGATATAACTTCAATTTTTGCAGTAAAGAAGTTGTCCGTACACACCAAGCTATCCCTCAGGGACAGCTTTTTTATTTCCTTGAGTTGTTCTAGTAAGATTGTATTAAACAAAAGATTTTGGTTGAATGAAAGAAATGTAACAATCTACACGTATATAACACTGCCTGCAGTGCATAGCTTGTACTCGAGCGACGCACTGGAGATAACGTGCTTGACGGGTAGGGTGTGAAATAAGCAGTTTTTTGGGTAAAATACGTCTTTATTGAGCCGTTATTTGGTAAAAAAAGATATACACAGCTTTTCTTGACTTTTAAGGGTATATTTGAATGTTGACAGGAGAG
>DBEI01000038.1 GCA_002294445.1 Patescibacteria group bacterium UBA910 | reverse complement strand
AATATACGCTCCGCTTGCGTACCGTCTTGGCATTCGAAAACTCAATCGTGAACTCGAAGATAATGCGTTTCAATATGCGCTTCCTGAAGAGTATGAAAAAACTCTTAAACTTCTCAAAAACAAAAGAAGTGAAGAGGAAGATATGCTTGAGAAATTTAACAAATCACTCAAAAAAGAACTTGCCAAAAACGGGGTTACAGATTTTCATATCGACTATCGAGTGAAAGGACTCTACTCTCTCTACAAAAAACTCAAGAGAAAAGAAATGGATGTTGAAAAAGTACATGATCTACTGGCACTTCGTGTAATGGTGCCCACTGTTGCTGAATGTTATAAAGTTCTCGGTATCATCCACAGCGCATGGAGGCCACTCCCTGGGCGTATAAAAGACTATATTGCATTTCCTAAACCAAACGGTTACCAAGCACTGCACACCACTATTCTCAATGGAACAGGCGGTATTGTAGAAGTACAAATAAAGACAACTGAAATGCAACTAGAAGCAGAATACGGTATCGCATCTCACATATCTTACAAACAGACCGGAGGTTCAAAAAAGAAAACAACAAACCCAAACCTTCTCTGGGTGAAAAAAATACTTCCCTCTGTTGAATATTCCAACACCAATGGAGGTACCGCTAGTAAATCAAAGAAAATTAATTTTGAAGATGTACCTAAATGGGTAAAGGAACTTGTAGAATACCAGAAAGATGAAGGGGTCACTGACAAAGTGATTGATGAAATAAAGTCAGACTTTTTTGAAGAGCGAATCTTTGTCTTTACACCAAAAGGAGATGTGATCGACCTTCCCAGAGAGTCTACAGCAATCGATTTTGCGTACAATATTCACTCTGATGTGGGAAATCATATCTCGGGTGCAAAAATAAATGGAAAATTTGTAGCGATCACTACCACACTTCAAAATGGAGATTTGGTGCAGGTGGAAACCCGACCAAATGCAAAACCATCACGTAAATGGCTCGAAGTGGTGAAAACTACTACCGCAAAAAAACATATTCGCTCAAGTATTGAAGAGAGAAATAAATAAAAAATTCCCTAAAGTATCCTAGGGAATTTTTTATTTATATACTGAAATTCTTTACTGAATATAATTCCTCATCATCTTCTACATTTTCTGCTTTCTCCACCTCATCAGAAGAACGATCATCGAGGATTGCTGATGTGTCACCTTCGGTTACCACAGGGTCAGCACTACTTTCTGCTTCTGATACAACTGTATCTATAGTATCTGCAATTGGTGCTGGTTCTATACCCTGCACACCTTTAATAGGTGACTCTGCCGCTCTCGTATTGATAATATCTAAAATCTTTTTAAGCTCTTCATCTGAAAAGTATGCGATTGTAATACGTCCACCAGGACCTTCATTTTTCTTTTCAATAAATACACGAGTCTGAAGTGTGCGTCCTAGTTTTTCTTCTGCCTCCTTGGTAACAGGGTCAAGTAAATCCCCTTTAATTCGCGCCTTTTCAAGCGCAATATGTCGAGCAATACGCTCTGCCTCACGCACAGTCATACGGCGCAACATAATCTCCTTAAAGAGTGTATTTTGCTCTTCTGGGCGGTCACTAAGCATAAGGAGAGGGCGACTGTGCCCTTCGGTAATCTTCCCTATTTTGAGCGCTTCGAGCATGTCTTCAGGAAGCGAAAGAAGGCGGAGTGAGTTCGTAACATATTCACGACTCTTACCCATCTTTTCACCGATAGTGACATGTTTAAATCCAAACTGATCGACAAGCTTTTTGAATGCGAGGGCTCGGTCAACAGGGTTGAGATCTTCTCGCTGAAGATTTTCAATAATAGCAAGTTCAAGCTTCATCAAATCATTTTCCTCTCCAGTCTTGATCAGCACAGGAACCTGCAAAAGACCTGCTAGTTTTGACGCACGAAGACGTCGCTCACCGGCAATAAGCTCATATTCAACCGCAATACCCCCGTCTTCTTTTTCGACTTCTTTGCGAGTTACCACGAGTGCTTGAAGCACCCCGTACTGACGAATAGAATCGGCGAGACTTTTGAGCTGAAGCTCATCAAACTCTTTTCGTGGTTGAAATGGATTTGGTTTGATCTTATCAACATCAATCCAAAAAATTGAGTCTTGGTAGAATTGTGACATAACCCTATTATAAACTAAAAATTATCTTTTCCAAATTCCAATCATAAGATCAAAGGATGGACTCGGTCAAAAATATCCTGTTTGCCGTCGCAAACGGAATTTCGCTACCCCGCACTGTCGCTCTCCGGCACGAAAAAACTCCCTTTCGGAAGTTTTTTATTTGTGCCGAGGGAGAGACTCGAACTCTCAAGAGCTTACGCTCACAGCATTTTGAGTGCTGCATGGTTACCAATTTCATCACCCCGGCGATATGTAAAACAATACTGTAATTTAGACAAAAAATCAATTATGAATTAGTATAGGCACATGTCGAACAGCATCTGTTGATTGACTTCCGTCAGGGAATGGCATACCTGAAAAAAACCGGATTGCTAGCCGTTTGTGTGCAGGGTGGCAAGTAGTGACGAGCGAACGCCTCACCGGACCCTGCACACAATACGGTTTTTTTATCTCAACTAGATTTGAGAGAAGTAAAAGAGTAATCTCTTTTACTTCCAAAATTCGACGTTGAAACAAAGGGTTAATATCCCTTTATACAATATGAAACCAAAAGTATTAGTTATCCTTGGTCCCACCGCTGTGGGCAAGTCAGACCTTGCAGTAGAGATAGCTCGACACTATAATGGCGAGGTTATTTCTGCTGATTCACGACAAGTGTATAAAGGGTTTGATATTGGCACAGGAAAAATTACAAAAAAAGAAATGCGTGGTGTTCCTCATCACCTCCTCGATGTGATCAACCCTAAAAAAATATACAGTGTTGAAGGATGGAAAAAAGACACTGAAAAAGCTATTAGGGATATTGTATCCCGAGGCAAGCTCCCGATTATCTGCGGAGGAACTGGTTTTTACATTCAATCAATCGTTGATAATATCGTCCTTCCCGATGTACCTGCCAACCCTGAATTACGAAAGCAACTTTCTCTTAAAAGCACAGAGGATCTATTTTCTATACTCACACAACTTGATCCTAATCGAGCAAACGAGATTGATCAAAAAAATCCAGTACGACTCATTCGTGCGATTGAAATCGCAACAGCACTTGGTAGTGTTCCAAAACCAACGCATGCAAAAACTGAATATGAATTTATTCAGATAGGGTTCTCCCTACCTCTCGAAATACTTCGCGTAAAAATTCATAATCGCCTACTCTCTCGGATGAAGAAAGGGATGCTTAGAGAAGCACAGCACTTACATGCAAAGGGTCTATCTTATAAACGGATGGAGGCATTGGGTCTGGAATATCGATACCTCGCACTCTATTTGCAGAAAAAAATCAGTAAGCAAGACATGCTTCAAAAACTCGAAATTGAGATCGGTCAATACGCCCGTCGTCAAATGCAATGGTTCAAGAGAGATGAAAGAATTAAATGGTTTGAACCCACACAGACAAAAGAAATATACTCATGGATACACACAACCTTATTTTAAAAGCACTTGAAACTTGTAATTTTAATGTTTCAACTGATAGTCGAAAAGACCTTAAGGGCTCAGTATTTTTTGCTCTCAAAGGTGAATATTTTGATGGGAGTGATTTTGTAGATGAAGCACTTTCCAAAGGTGCCCTCGCTGTAGTAACACAAAACATAAACAAAGCACAAGAACAAGTATATGTAGTTGAAAATGTATTAGAAACATTACAAAAATGTGCAACGGTATACCGGGAGACATTTACCACTCCCCTTATTGCTATTGGTGGATCAAACGGAAAAACTACAAGCAAAGAATTACTTAAAGCCGCTCTTAAAAAGAAGTACAGAGTACACGCAACGGAAGGAAGTTTAAATAACCATATCGGCGTACCACTCACTCTTTTTTCTATGCCTAGAGATACTGAAATAGGGATATTTGAAATAGGCGCAAATCACCCAAAGGAACACTTGGAGCTTTTGAGCATACTAAGACCAACCCATGTGGTAGTCACAAACAACGGTATGGATCATCTCGAAGGTTTTGGGTCACCTCTTGGAAGTCGTCTTGCAAACAAAGAGATATATGATTGGGCTCGTATTCAGGGAACACACGTATTTGTACACAAACAACATACTGACCTTCTTGAGGACTCACTTAGCACATCTCGCACACTCTACCCAAATAATGAATTCACACTTGCACACACAACACCTCTTTCTTTTACGTATAAAAACACCCTTTATACAACACAAATGATTGGTGATTATAATAAAGAAAATATAGAGCTTGCCGTCTCTCTTGCGGAATACTTTGAAGTGGACGGAGCAAAAACATGCACTGCCATGTGTGAATACATACCAGGATCAAAACGTTCCCAGTTTATCCATACAGAAAAAAACGATTTTGTAGTTGATTGTTATAATGCAAACCCAACGAGCATGAAACTTTCTTTTGATAGTTTTATCACATCTCCTTTTATCAAAAAAGGAGTCATACTTGGTGATATGTTAGAACTCGGAGAATACAGTAACGAAGAACATATGAAAATTACCAATCATGTATTTACTGTACCACTTGAAACACGAATCTTCATTGGTCCACTCTTCGGCAAAGCACTTAAAGACACGTCGGGTGAATACACTTGGTTTGAAACTATTGGCGAAGCAAAAAAGTGGTTTGATCAGCAAGACTTTACCGGAATAACTTTTCTACTCAAAGGATCCCGAGGAATACAAGTAGAGAAGATTTTAGATATGTGATTTCATTGAAGATAGGATCAAGTGGTTTGAGTTAATGGAGATGAGAAAATAGAGTATTTTCTTAAAGGGTCTTAGACTATTCTTTAAAAAATCTCGTAGGTATTGAAGCCATATCACCACTACTCATGAATACCACCACATCATCTTTTAAAACTTCTTTTCTTAAAAGTGTAAGCGCTTCATCTGCACTTGTAGCCACAAAAGCTTTCTTATGCTTTGAATTGAGAATGTCTACAACATGAACCACATCAATCGAATCAGGTGTTGGTGTGGATACTGGATCTATCACGTAAATTATATCTGCATATGCCAACGACTCTGCATACGGTAACTCAAAAACTTTTCGTTTACTTGAAGCTGAACGTGGCTCAAAGACGACAATAAACCTACGATCAGAATACCCTTTTTTCAAACCTTCAAGAGTTAGTTTTACTGCTGTGGGATGATGCGCATAATCTCTGATAATCGTTATATTATCTTTTTTTACTCCAACAAGTTCCTGCCTCTCTCGAGTGCCAGAAAAACATGTAAGCGCTTTAGCAACTGAGTCTTTTTTTAATTTTTCTAAAAGAGAGAGGGTGTATACAGCTGTAGCATTTGCAACATTATAATCACCAAACAAAGGAATATGTAATGACTGATGGTTCCCTATAATTTTTGAAGAGACTGAAAACACTGTACCCGAAGAATTAGTTTTTATTGTCCTAAATATAACATCAGCTTTTTTTGAAGCGCCATATGTAACAATCTGAGCTTTACATTTTTTTAAATCAAGGAGTGGCACCACAGATTCATGAATAACAAGATTACCTTTTTTAGGCAACATCTCTATTAAAAACTGAAACGCTTGCTTATAGTCTTCAAATGACGGATACAAATCCACATGATCATATTCTAGTGACGTCAAAATAACTGAAGTGGGGTTGTAATGTAAAAACTTTGGACCTCTATCGAAAAAAGCACTATTGTACTCATCACCTTCGTAAATCACAAACTTACTGTTTTTTGATCCAATACTATAACTATCTTTTAAATTCTGGAACATGCCACCTATCATGTATCCTGGATTCTTTAATGAATAGTCAAAGACATGCGTTAATAATCCACTCGTTGTGGTTTTACCATGTGTACCAGCTACAACAAGAGACTTTCTTTCGTTGAAGACCTGTCCAAGCACCTCAGGACCAGATAATAAAGGAATACCTTTTTTTCTAGCCTCAACAACTTCAAGTGAATCATGCGCAAGCGCATTCCCTACAACGAGAATATCAATGTTTTTAATATTTTTTACTGAATATAGGGAACATTTTATATTATGCTTCTTTAATACATCTCCCATTGGAGGATGAAAGACAGCATCACTTCCTGTAACTACATACCCCAAATCTTTAAGCATGCATGCCACCGAAGCCATAGCTTTACCACACACCGCAGACACATGTATGCGCGATTTTTTTTTAATAATACCTTTAATACGAGTACGTTTATCTGCATCAGGTAAGAGATTTCGCTTCGCAAGATAATAATAATCATGTGGTTCCATAACGAGAGTATATAGGAATTGTATGTAAAACAAAAGAGCGGAAGACCCGCTCTTTTCAAGTCATACGAAACACCTGATTGATGACCTGCCAAAAGAACTCTGAGAATCTTTTACGGGATTCTGCTGTGTCCGCACAAAACACACGGTTTGTCGTGATACACACAGTTATCCGGGGATGTTTTGCAAAGAAAACCCGACAACCAGTCCACCCCGCAAACACTAATGGTGCCTCAACATAAATACCTTGAAGGTTGTGCTCATATGGAATATCAAAACCAAGACTGTAGTCATAATCGCTAATACCATAACCCTCAAGTTGGTTTTGCGATCCGATTTCATAAAACCCAGAACGAATGATCGGATCAAGTATTCGATGAAACACTGATGCTATTACCGAAGCATTTGAAAACAAACCAGCAGAGACAATATTCTCTGTTTGGTGAGCAAATGAAAGCGGGTCGTGTACAAGCCCCCGCAAACCTTCATCCGGTCTTGTTGGGACAACATGTACAGGTCTGTAGATATTTCTATATACGGGATGAAATGCAAACTGACCCTTATCTACTTCAAGCTCAGATTGTAATACACCCTCGATATCTTGGTTAAATATTTTTTCAAGCAATAGCCCGATATAAGCACTGGAAAAATTATCATACGCAAACTTCTTGTTCCACTGCCCGAAACCTTGTTTCATCAACACATCTTTACATGGTCCAATACTCCCCCTTCGTAACATTTCATAATCAAAACCGTAATCCTGAACCACATACGACATAAAATGTCTAAGCAAGCGACCTTGTGTATTTGGCACACTCGGTAGAAACTTACTTAATGCATCATCTGGGGAAAGTGTCCCTTCGGAAAAAAGTTTCCACATAAGTAGATTCACAGAAGCTTTTGTAAGACTTGAAACATCAAACAACTGCGCTCCAGCAGATACATGCATACCGCCAGAGAATGCCATCTCAACAGGTCCTTTTACGCAGACATCAAAGTCTGTAAAAAGACCATTCACAACCCCTTCTTCGAACATTTTTGAAATGCCCATGTCCACACCTCTCTTTCCGATGGTTAGTATACGTTTTAAGAAGATTTACGCAAGAAAATACATTCGCCAAAAATCATTTTTTTTGATATTGTGTACATTATTGGGAGATTAGTTAAGTGGTATAACAGCGGTCTCCAAAACCGCTGTCGGGGGTTCGATTCCTCCATCTCCCGCCCTAAAAGCGAAGTTTTTATCTGTCAGACTAATCGCATAATTTACTTGCCCCACAAGCACAGCAGTGCTTGTGGAAAAAATGGTTTTTTTCGAGAAGGATTTCCAAACTTCCACAATAAAAAAACACCCTTGCGGGCGCTTTTTTATTTCTTAGTCTCTTTGAAAGCAACTCGTTTTCGGAGTTTTTTACTGTATTTTTTGAGTTCGATTTTTCGCTCTACTTTCTTCTTGTTTTTAGAAGTCCAGTATACTTCACCGCTCTCTTTGTTTCTCAATGGAATTAATCTATCTTGTGATGACATAATGTTTATTTTAGATAGAACTTACGTATTTGGAAAATTTCTTTGTTAAAATTAAGTTTTTATCCTCACCTTACAACAAAGTAAGGTTTGTCAAAAAACTTAATTTTGCCTCGAACTTTCCTCAAATACCTAAGTTCTATATTCTTGGTATCATACATGAAAATGATGAAAAAGGCAAGTTTGTTTTAGGAAAGAGTCCTCGTCTATCTTATCCTATAAACTTATCTTTTTTAGGTGCAAATATATAAGGCACACCAATAGCAATGACGGTCCAGATAGAAAGTAGTAAAACCATACTATATGTTTGAATAGTGTTGTGTAATATCATTAATTTAATACCCTCCCACATGAATATCACATACACACTACTTGCTGTATAGAAAACATACTCCTCTATTGGTAACCCTAAAAATTTAATACCTATAGTCTGCTTTTTATTAAACTGCCACAACCAGATACGATCTTTTTTACTATGTCTTGTTGCCCAAACATCCCAGATGCTTCCAATAATAGTAACTGTAATAACAAAAGGAATAAGTGCGGAAAGAGAAATATAATTCACAAGAAAAAATCCTGCAAACACTGATGGAATACAAAAAACAAACACTAAAGTAAAAAGATAATAAAATTTCTTCATATGTACATGTTAGCACATTCTAGTGCACTGAGAAGGAGTTTCTCCCTCGAAAATATCAATTTCGTCAAATTGATATTTTCGAGGCACCGGAATCCCAACACTCGCTACTGCGAGCGTGTACCGCGATTCCGTTCGAATCCTTCATGCAATCTGCTAAAAACAGATTGCTCTGACGCACAATATAAAAAACTGCCTTAGAGCAGTTTTTTATATTGTGCGCCGGGAAGGATTCGAACCTTCGTAGCCCGAGGGCGTTTGATTTACAGTCAAATGCGATTGACCACTCCGCCACCGACGCATAGTTATCGACACATAAGACTTTATCATACTTTTTATCTCAAGTAAAAGCTTTTTATCATGATACCTAATATGAATCATTCCATACTCCATTTTCCTTCCATCCTCCCTGAAGTCTGTCCTTACATATGGTTTTAAAAATTGTTTTTTAGGTATACCCGTTAATACACTCCAGAACTGGATAAGCTTCGGTATATTTTGGTTAGAGTAACAATACAAATAAACACGTAAACGTCTTTCATCTGGTTTATACAATAAACGTAAAAATTTCAAAAATATTTCAATCATCAAAGGATCACTATTTGCAAAATCAACGGTACCATTTGATTCATCGCCTTTATACCCTTCTGCCCAATACAACATTGCACCTATTATTGCCAACTCCCTTAGATAAACAGAATTTAATTTCTGTTTATTAAAAGAAAGTGGTTTATTATAATATTTTGCTTGCTGAGCCTCTTTACGAGACCTTTTTGGAATTTTATGTCTTCTTATAAAGTTTTCAACTGCATCAGGGGAAACTGCAAGTCTTTGAGCAACTTCTCTTATGCATAATTTTTTATTGAGATACAAATCTTTTACAAGAGATAATTTATCTTTTGATATTACAGGAGGCGGTGTCATAGACTTAATTATAATACTACATAGGTCTACTGCAATACTGCTTATCAACATAACAAAAATACCCTCTCGGGTATTTTTGTTATTTATACTGTCATACTATCACTAATCACAAAACTGTCTTTTGCAAATTGTTTTTTAGGTTTCTTTACATCGAATGTAAATTCTTTGTTTTTTACACCCACCGTGATCGCACCTCCTTTAGTAATTCCTTTTCCAATCATAAGTGAAGCAACCGGATTGAGAATCTTTTGCTGGATTAACCGTTTCAATGGTCGCGCACCGTACTGTGGATTATACCCCTCCTCCGCAAGCACATCATAGACTGCAGGAGTTATTTCCAGACGAATTTCTTTTTCTGCGAGACGTTTTGTAACAATACCCACCTGAATACCCACAATCTCTCGTATAGCTTCTTTACCTAAGATATCAAAGGTAATGATTTCATCGAGTCGGTTTAAGAATTCTGGCCGGAAATAATCTTTAAGTGACGCAGTTACTTTTGCTTTCGCATCATTATAATCCGCTTTCTCAGATGGATCTGATGCAAAACCAAGCTTCTGCATACGATCAATATACTGTGCGCCAATATTTGATGTGAGAATAATAACTGTATTTCTAAAGTTTACTGATCTACCTTTTGCATCAGTGAGTTTTCCATTATCAAGCACTTGAAGCAATATGTTGAATACCTCAGGATGAGCTTTTTCAATTTCATCAAACAAAATAAC